>JANONN010000234.1:0-2856 GCA_031420835.1 Ignavibacteriales bacterium
TGCTCTCTCTCTCGATCCAAAACTGCAGAATGCACAGGATGATCTGCGGAGGTTTGCCGAACAAGGTGGTCATGTCATAATCCTCCCCCAAGACACGGAACGATGGAATGCCGATCCGCTCATTCAGGGACTAAAACTCCACACGAGCCAATCGTATGATGAATCGGCAGTCGTTGACGCTGATTCAACCCACCGATACTTTATGACGCCGAATGTTGTTCAACGCAGCGATTGGGACGATTGGCTTTGGTTCAGGTCGTACGCTTCCGCTGAAATAAATTCCCCCGGGGTTGAAATTCCTGCGCGTGTTAAGAAAGATGGAAACCCACTCATCGTGTCTCAGAGCATGGGAGCAGGAAGGATTACGTACATTAACCTCGCGCTTCAGCCACAACTCTTAAATGTTCATCCGGGAGCGTTCCGTCTTCTTGCAAACCTCCTCTCGTATTGATATATTGTTAAGCAGATGAAACTGAACTTGTTCACGTAAACAGAATTGGGACAGTAGAAATCGGAGGTGTAACCAATGAATATCGAAATTGAACGCGAAGAAGATGGTCGGTGGATAGCCGAAGTGCCTGATTTGCCCGGCGTCATGGCGTACGGACAGAATCAAGAGGAAGCGATTTCCAAGGTTGAAGTTCTGGCTTTACGTGTGCTGGCCGATCGGCTCGAACACGGGGAGGAGATCCCGGAACTCCGTGGCGTCTTTGCGGTAACAACATGAGTCAATGGCGGCAACCAAAGCACGATTGGTGTTGGGCGCTTTGTTGCGAATCGGCTGGACAATTAAGCGTCAAACCGGCACCTCACACCGTGTCCTATCACGTTCTGGCTGGCCAGATTTCATTTTCGCGTTTCATGATCGAGAAGAAATCGGTCCTCGCATGCTGGCACGTATTGCTAAGCACACAGGGCTCACACCGGATGACTTATAAATACTGCCTAACAATGCGCTCCAGTCGACCCTCCTCCGCTTGCGGCATGAGGGCGATCTCAGGTTGAACGTTTTGATAGAACACAGACGGTATTCCATGAGACCCCACTCCCGCCAGAAGGTGAAGTCCCGCTGTACGGGATGCCGTAAAGCGGCACACGGCGCCCGCCCGAACTGCGAAGGCGGGCGGGGGTAAGCTGACTCTCCCATAGTGAGGGGAGAGGACTTTTCTCTCAGTTCAAATCTGAAAATGAAAACCGTCCCCTCTCCCAACGGGATGCCTTCGGGATTAGGGGACTACCCGCCCGAACCTGCCCGTCCGGTCAGGCGGGCGCAACAGGCGGGCGGGCAGAGGGTCTCTACCAAAATATCCAGAGCACGCTCCTTTTGCTGAAGACGCTGAGTTACCATTTGACACGTAATTGACTTCTGAGGCTTTCATGAAAACGTCTGTAGTGTTGTTCCTTTCCATTGCGCTGGTCGTCTCTTTGTTGGTGGGGCAATCAAAACCACCGGCACCCTTCATCCTTAATGTTGACTACGCCCGCTTTCAGTATGAGGGACAATCGACGTATTTTGAAGTGTACTATGCATTCTACCCTCAACTTGTGACTCTTGTCCCGAAGGGAAACGGGTTCCGCGGTGCTGTCGCGCTCTCCATGAAACTCACGAATGTGTCAACCGGCGCGATTGCTCTCGATCGCAACGATATCATGCCGATCGTTCTTTCAGACACGACAAGTGCGACGCTGAAATCTACTTTTATTAATCAGATGGGATTTGCGGTTCCGTTTGGGACATACACTCTTTCCGTGATGGCGGTTGATTCCATACTTCCGCACCGGAGGGATAGCATTCAGCTTGCATTAAGTTTTGTTCCATATCCTTCATCGTTCTCCATAAGCGATGTCGAGCTTGGCACGAGCATCAAAGCCTCGCAAGACAAGTCTAACCATTTCTATAAGAACTCGCTCGAGGTCGTCCCAAACCCAACGTTAACGTTCGGCGTTACTGCAAACCCAGTTCTGTTTAGCTATGCGGAGTTGTATAATGTGAAACCGGGAGTGACTTATACTGTTAAGTCTGAAATCGTGGATGCCAACAGCAAGGTCGTGAAGGAGAGTTCCAAGAACCGTTCCTATGCTGGAAGAACTTCGGTTGATGTTGGAACAACGAATATTACATCATTCCCTTCGGGCAAATATCGTCTTCGATTGATCGCTCTGGAGGAGAACGTAGAAGTCGCCCGCGCCGAGAAAGTCTTCTATATCTACAATCCACATATCGCACAAGCGACGCCTTCGACGACCATGCTGCGAGCAAACGAGCTTAGCGGGATGACGGCCGATGAAATGGGAGAAGAGTTTCGCAAAGGCCAATACATCTCCACAGATCAGGAGATCAAGATGTTCTCTGCGATCACAAGTGAGGAGGGCCGCCGGACGTTCCTTTCCCAGTTTTGGGTCGACGTGGAGAAAGGTCGCCAGGGACGAATTCCGATCACCCGCGCGGAATATCTTCAACGGGTTGCAACGGCGAATCAAAAATATACAAACTTTTCGCGGGAGGGGTGGCAAACAGATCGCGGGCGGGTTTTCATTCTTTACGGTGATCCGAACGAGGTTGAACGCATACCGAGCAGCCAAGATGCCAAACCGCATGAGGTCTGGCGGTATCTCGATTTGGAGAACGGGGTCGAGTTCTACTTCGTCGATCGTACAGGCTTTAGTGATTATGTGCTTGTCCACTCTACAAAGCGCGGGGAGATCCGCGACGATTCATGGCAGCGCTACTTGCGCTGAGTCTTGCAGTTTGCTATTCGGTGTGTTTCGCCTTCCAGGGGCGTCTTCTCCTTGTTGAGCACTCCTCGTTCGGAACATTTCAAGAAGCAGCGAGGATGGTCGTTCTTCCCCAAGGGT
>JANONN010000235.1:0-4342 GCA_031420835.1 Ignavibacteriales bacterium
AATCAAACGACTGTTTGATCAGATGGCAGAGCCACGGTACGTGATCTCGATGGGGAGCTGCTCAAATTGCGGCGGGCCATACTGGGAACACGGTTACCACGTGTTGAAGGGAGTTGATCGTGTGATACCCGTAGATGTTTACGTGCCCGGTTGTCCCCCGCGACCGGAAGCGTTGTTGGAAGGCATTATGAAGTTACAAGAGAAAGTTCGGAAAGAGAGTTTAGCGAAGAAAAGTGCCTAATGGTTTTGTGTGAGCACTGCAGAGAAAACGTTAGGGCACATTCTTCGTGTAACTTCAGATGCTAACATTTCTTTCGATGATATTTGCAAGCTGCTCGTGAAGTTAGGATTTAGAGAAAGGGTAAGGCGCCACATATTTTTGAAAGAACGTATTGAAGAGATTCTGAACCTTCAGCCGAAAGGTTCGAAAGCAAAGCCATATCAGGTAAAACAAGTTTGCAAGCAACGCATCTGCTGGAAGACGGGTACGACATCCGGATGGTGCAGGAGCAATTAGGTCGCCGGGGAGGCCGCGGGGTTCGCAGCCCCGCTGACCTGCTCTGAGTGAGTTTTGGTGTCCGGGATTATGCGGAAAAAATGAGCCGCATAAACCTTTTTATGCAGAAACTGCCTAATTCGTTCTCGCTGAAAAAGTAGCTTTTAATGTAGGTCGGATCGCTGATCCGACCAAACTTGAGGATGGGACAGCGTCCCGTCCTACATTTTTCATCAAGAACTAATTCATGTTAGTCGGCGCGGACGAGTCGATGCGCGGGGTGACAGCCTTACTGTGCTCCGCAATCAGAGGAGCGAAATGAAGGTCAAAGTGTTCAATCGGGAGGGCCAGCTGGTCTCCGCCGAGACACCTCGTGTAGTCAAGACGGATGCGCAGTGGCGCGCGCAGCTCACCCCCGAACAATTCCAGATTGCACGGGGGAAGGGGACCGAGCGTGCATTCTGCGGTACGTTGCTCGATAACAAGCGACCGGGTGTTTACAGTTGCCTCTGCTGTGGATTGCCGCTCTTTGCGTCCGGCGCCAAATTCAACTCCGGCACGGGATGGCCCAGCTTCTTCGAGCCAATCGCCGATGAGAATGTGACTATGCACGAGGATCGCAGCGATGGCATGGTGCGCACCGAGATTCTCTGTGCCCGCTGCGACGCCCATCTGGGGCACGTGTTCGAGGATGGTCCGCCGCCTAGTGGCTCCCGGCACTGTGTCAACTCCGAGTCGCTCGCCTTCATCGACGGACAGGATCTGGCCAGACTCGCCGATCCGGCTGCCGATGCGAGTGACCCTTCGGGACCGGGTGTTTGAGTGATCCAAGCGTAGATCGATTCTCGCGCCGCAGCAGAAACGCAGTCTGTTATGCGGCTACCGAGGGAGTTGTCAGTTGGTATTGTTTCTATTAACATGAGAGGACGAATCCATGAATCTTCAAGTCACTTTGGCAACAAGAACTTTTCGGTTTGGTGTAATGCTTTTCCTCGCTCTAACGCTGTATCAGGGAGTGCATTCAGTTGTTCATGCCCAAGCTCCTCAGGCGAAGGAACAAGACAAACCTTTTGTTGTTGAATATTACTACAAGACGCGGTGGGGATATGCCGACGAGTTCATCCGCCTATTCAAGAAAAATCACTACCCGTTACTTAAAAAGCAAATGGAGATTGAACGCATCCTACAAATAACGGCGGTGGGACCGCGCTATCACAATACCGAAGAAGGACGATGGGATTATCGAGTTACAATTGTTTGGAAGAATGTTCAGGTCGCGTTCGATGATTATGACTTACAGCCAGTCACTAAACAGCTTTACCCTGACCAAGAAACATTTAAGCGAGAGGAACAGCGGCGGTTTGAGATTCTGCTCGCACACTGGGATTTGCCGATAAACACTGTGAAATTAGAAGAGAAATAAAGCATTGCCAAAAGTAGCGAAATCAAACGACAGCCGCCGTAGGACGTGCATCTTCTTATTTTGTCAAGAAAAATATTGTGCAAGGAGTAACAAAAAATGCAAAACGGAGTTTTTAGGGGTTCCCAAACAACAATCAGCACGATAGAAAAAAATATCATTGAAGCACAGGTCATTGAAGTCCTGCAGACGTGTTTCGATCCAGAAATACCGGTCAACATCTACGAGCTTGGATTAATTTATGATGTCGGTGTGGCAGAGGATGGCTCAGTCGCAATTAAAATGACGTTAACTTCACCGAATTGTCCGGCAGCTCAATCATTGCCGCGGGAAGTCGAAGCAAAAGTAAAAACCGTTCCAGGTGTGAAAGATGCAAAAGTCGTTGTCGTCTGGGAGCCTACTTGGTCTCCAGCCTTGATGTCTGAAGCTGCAAAACTTGACCTTGGCATGCAATAATTATTTTTTAATAAAAAAGAAATAGGAGATGCCTGAAACTATCATAGCAACAATTCAGAGTAATCCGCAGTTGATTGAGGAAATCACAATCACGGATAAAGCTGCTGAAGAGGTTAAGAATATTAAGTCCTCGCAAGTCACGAAAGACTTTGGGAAAGAAATGCGGTCACCGGGATCGATCTTGCTCATTTCATGTTATGAGCTGGGCCACCAACCTCTTGGGATTGCTTCGCCGCTCGGGTTTCTTGAACGTGCCGGCTATGCCCCGGAAGGGATAGATATCTCTGTCGAGCATTTCGATACGACGAAGGTCAGGCGCGTTCATTTTATCGGCATCTCTGTTCCAATGCATACAGCCTTACGCCTGGGAGTTCGTATCGCTGAGCAGATCCGAGAAATTAATCCGACATGTCACATTTGCTTCTTTGGTCTCTATGCGTCGCTCAATGCTGATTACCTTCTCGAACACGTGGCGGACTCTGTCATCGGTGGCGAGTTTGAAGAGCCGCTTGTTTCTCTCGTCAAGGCTCTCGAGTCCAGACGCAGCGGCGAGCTTGAGGGTGTCAGCTATCAAGGCAAGAAGGCGGCTCCATTTCTCAAACGGTTGCCCTTTTCCCTGCCAAGTCGCATGGCGTTACCTCCTTTGGAAAAGTATGCCCGTCTCGAGCGGAATAATTCGTCAAAGTTAGATTTGGTTGGCTATGTGGAAGCGAGTCGTGGTTGTCTGCATCACTGTCTCCACTGTCCCATCCCACCGGTGTATGGTGGTCGTTTCTTTGTCGTGCCGAAAGAAATTGTCCTCGAGGACGTTCGAGGCCTTGTTCGTCGTGGCGCAACGCACATCACTTTTGGCGATCCGGACTTTCTGAATGGACCTACCCACTCGCTCCGAATCGTCCGCGCAATGCATGAGGAATTCCCAGAGCTTACCTTCGACTTTACAGCCAAGATCGAGCATATCCTGGAGCGTCGTTCGATTTTCCCTGAGCTTGGTAGGCAGGGCTGTATATTCATGATTTCCGCGGTCGAGTCGCTCAGCGATACCGTGCTCGCTAACCTGGAAAAGGGTCATACTCGATCAGATGTGTTCGAAGCGCTGGCGATTGTTCGCGCGGCCGGGATTGCCTTTCGGCCAACGTGGGTTGCTTTCACACCATGGACTACACTTAGTGACTATATCGACATGATCGAATCCATCGAGAAAGAGGGTCTCATTGATCATGTGGATCCGGTACAGTACACGATTCGGCTGCTGATTCCGCCAAGCTCTGCGCTGCTCTCCAAGCCTGCGATACAGCCATTCGTAGGACCACTCGACCAGGCATCATTTTTCTATCGTTGGACGCATCCTGACACTCGAATGGATCGCTTGTATCAATCAGTCCGAGCCATTGTAGAGCAAGCCACGCGGGCTAGTGAGGATCCGGCGATTACGTTCAATCATATACGGGCAGCTGCCTGCGCTGCTCGTGGTGATCTTGTGCCAACTGTATCTTTACATGTTCCGCTGCAGCAAAGAAATCGTCCGCCACGACTGACGGAGCCGTGGTTCTGCTGCGCGGAGCCAACCGATGACCAGTTGAGAACCGTCCGTGCAGAAGTTGGGATTTGAAAATGTTACTCGACCGCAAACGAAAGGAGAAGAACAATGGACCAAGAAATTAAGATTCAGGCTGAGGTAATCAGTGAGGAAACATGTCAATTCACGCTCGATCGACCTGTGTTTCCAGGTGGCTCAATCTATTTTGGGAACAAAGAATCGGCGAATGGGTCGCCACTTGCGGAACAACTCTTCACAATTGAAAATATTGTCTCGCTCCTTGTTTCTGAAAATGTTGTGAAGGTGACAAAATCAGGCTCTGATGAGTGTACGTAGATTGCATAACTGATCTGTTCATTTATCAGGGCTCAGCTTCAATCTTGTGTCCCTGCGATCTCGGCGATTGTTTGAGCGAACCTGCGATACGTAG
>JANONN010000236.1:0-2575 GCA_031420835.1 Ignavibacteriales bacterium
ACGAGCTTTGGCGAAGCCATTCCTTCGGAACAGCTCGTGGAAACAAATGCAAGAAACAAATGTGTGTTTTAACCCATAGTTCTCTTGCGCGAATTGGGGCTAAAGCCCAATAAGATTTCGTTAATCTTGTCCACGACCTGAAGCGTGAAAACCTCGGAACTCATCCCCCGGCCCCTTCTCTTAAAGAAGAGAAGTGGAGAATTGAGCGCAGATTCGATAAATCCCTCTCTTCCTAAGAGAGGGATTTAGAGCTTGCACTGAGCGAAGTCGAAGTGGTGAGTTCGGACTTTTCACACAGGCTCGGAAGGCCGTGGCTAAAATCAACATGATGAAGCCTAGAACAATGACACCAATGAATAAGAAGACAAACAGCGAGAGCATCAAAGAACTAACCCCGCGCCAGATCGTGATGGAACTCGATAAGTACATCATCGGTCAGCAGAACGCCAAGAAATCTGTTGCTATCGCATTACGGAACAGGTGGCGGCGTTTGCAGGTGACCGATCAGCTTCGGGAAGAAATCATGCCGAACAACATCATTCTGATCGGGCCGACGGGCGTGGGGAAAACTGAAATTGCCCGGCGCCTTGCGAAGCTTGCCAATGCGCCGTTCATAAAAGAGGAAGCCTCAAAGTTTACGGAAGTCGGTTACGTTGGGCGAGATGTCGAATCCATGATTCGCGATCTTGTAGAAATCTCTGTAAACATGGTGAAGGCCGAGAAGACGGCGGAGGTTCAGGAGAAAGCGCAAGACCTTGCTGAAGAACACATTCTCGATATCCTCCTTCCACCGATCAAGCGACCGCATATGGTGGGAATAGAAGCAGGTGTTCCGACAGGCGAGCAGGAAAATGAGAAAACGCGGGAGCGGTTTCGTCAGATGCTGCGGGCAGGGCAGCTTGATGAACGCCAGATCGAAATTGATCTCCCCGCACCACAAATGCCGTTGATGCAGGTGATGGGACCTGTGTCTCTTGAGGAGATGGGGATCAACATTCAAGAGATGTTTGGGAACATCTTGCCTAAGAAAGAAAAGCGACGCAAGATCTCGGTCGCCGAGGCGAGGGTACTCTTAGCTCAGGAAGAAGCCCAGAAAATGATCGACATGGACAAGATGTACAAAGAAGCCTTGCAGCGATTGGAGAATTCCGGTATCGTGTTCATAGATGAGATTGACAAGATCGCGTCGTCCGGTGGACAGCGTTCAGGCCCCGACGTCTCGCGTGAAGGTGTTCAGCGCGACTTACTTCCGATTGTCGAAGGATCGAACGTCGTTACAAAATACGGAATGGTAAAGACAGACCATATCCTCTTCATTGCGTCCGGGGCATTCCACGTGGCAAAACCGTCGGATCTTATTCCCGAACTTCAGGGGCGGTTCCCGATACGCGTTGAGCTGAAGAGCCTGACGGAAGACGACTTTGTGAAAATCCTCACCGTGCCCAAGAATGCTCTTGTGAAACAGTACGTTGCGTTATTAGAAACCGAAGGCGTGAAACTCGACTTCACTGACGACGCGGTGAGGGAAGTTGCGAGGATTGCTTATGAAGTGAATGAGCAGGTCGAAAATATCGGTGCGCGGCGACTCCACACCATTCTCACGACGTTGCTCGAAGAGATCCTCTTCGACGCACCAGACACTATCCCTGCCGGTCCGCTGAAGATCACCGGGGAACACGTGGTCGAAAAGCTTACTTCAATTGTCAAGAACCGCGATCTGAGCAGGTATATTCTTTAGACGCCCGCCGCCGTTACTCAGTATCAAACGACTGATCCGGGAGCCGCTTCAGATTGCGGACGAATCTCTGGTGATTGAATGGCGTTCCGGATTTCATAATCTTGTATGACTCGGCTGCAATCGCATATCCATTCAACAATTTGGCGTCCTTTTCGTTGAATCCTTCAGAACACAACCGGTCAAAAGTTTGCCGTGTCTCGGGGGATTGTTATCGCGCAATTGAGTCTCGACGGCCTCGAGATAGACGACCTTCAGTATGGGATTATGTTTTGGTCTCTTCGTTTTCATAAAGATGCCCTTCCCTTTCAACCGCGGCAGGCGGACATTGCACATGGTAACGTCTGAGCATTTACGAACTCGCGAAGCAAGTTAGGCGAAGTGAAACGAAGCCGTAAATGCTTTGTTAGCCGAAGGCGGTACTTCACTAAGTCACTCCACTTGTTATAACTTCAATTATTGCTTTTACATGTCGTACCGCTTCGTAGAAATCGATATCAACTCCTTTATGTTGACATTTATTACGAGTTCGGTGCGCATCTTCAAGATTTGAAGCCTGGCTCGAACTCAATAATCCATTGCTTTGAGCACTGGTCAATAATTCCGGGAATTTCTTATTCGAAACTTGAAGTCTTCCCTTGAGGAATATCTCTACAGATCGGTCTGCCGCTATTAGTGCCAATGTAGGGTCATACGGTTTATCATGGAGGAGTTTGATAGCAATAGATAGTTCCTTAACTACGACGCTAAGATAATCGTGGTGATTAGGATCGGTTCGTATGGCTTCAAGTACAGGAGGTAAACTCGCAACAAATATCTCAACCTTTCGCCCCTCAGACT
>JANONN010000237.1:0-3506 GCA_031420835.1 Ignavibacteriales bacterium
TGATGGGGAGAGTTGTTTCGGATCAGCCACTGCCGGTGCAGCTTGTCTCCTTTGTTGCCACAACCGCCGGACGAGATGTGCAGCTTCGATGGTCAACTGCCACGGAAGTAAACAACTACGGCTTTGAGATCGAGCGTAGGCAAATTCGAAATGCGGAATTCGAAATTCGACATTGGGAGAAAGTCGGATTTGTGGAAGGGGCTGGAACGAGCAACTCACCGAAGCAGTACAGCTTTGTTGACCGCACGCTTTCCTCTGGAAGATATGCGTATCGGATTAAACAGGTTGATAACGACGGCAGCTTCAGCTACAGTCACGCGGCGGAAGTCGAGGTTGGCATTGTGCCCAAAGCGTTCACGCTCAGCCACAACTATCCAAATCCGTTTAATTCATCCACGCTTATTGAGTTTGCTCTTGGTGAGCCGGGACATGCAACGTTGCGGGTGTACAATACGCTTGGACAGGTTGTTGCCATCCTTGCGCAAGGAGTGTACGTTGCAGGTGAAATTCAAAAAGTGAGGTTCGATGGTTCTACTTTGCCAAGCGGAATCTACTACTATGAACTCGTGTCCGGGTCGAATCGGGCTATTCACAAATTTGTATTGATGAGGTAAGCGTTTACAGTGTGGGTCAAAAAAAAGCCGATCGCTTGTCAGCGATCGGCCTTTTTTTTCCAAGGTGAATTATCTCAGTACAACGACCCAAAATTGAGTGTGATGTAAAACCCACCAAACGTTCTGATGAATCCTCCATCCAACACTTCGATCCCTTTTCGGAAGGGGACAATGTAGTAACGAACGCTAAGTCCAGTGAGCGCCCCGCGATCCAATCCGAAATACGCACCGGCTCCGACATATCCTCCAAGAGTGTACTTGGCCTGACCGTCCTTGAGGCTCGAGAAGAACTCGACTTGCTCGGGTTCTGAATACCTGTTTTCTCGAATATATGGCGAAACGAAAACCATCGAAGGTCCAACCCCCGCTGACAAGTAAGGGCGGAAATTATCTGCAATATCTTCGCGGAACAACCGGTACTGAGCACTCAAGACCAACGGAACTAACATGAGCCGGTTTTTCTTACCCGGAATGAAGCTCTGACCGGTATACTGATTGTAGAACTCAACTTCACCGTCGTCTTTCACATCGGAGATGGCGAGTGAGAGCGCAAAAGCCAGATCTTCAGAGAATTCCTTTCTCAAAAACAACCCGCCTGCAAAACCATTATTGGAAAGCATAATATCAAATCCCCAGGCGTTGCGCAGCGGAACGTAGTCGCTCCTTTGCACGAGCTCCGGCTTCGCGGGCTTGAAGATGATCGTCGAATCCTTCGCGCGACTGACTTGACCGCTCGCAGCAGTGGCTAGGAGAAGGGAAGCTATTGCAACGCTGATCGTTCTCATGGAAATCCTCATTTCTACTTAGTTCAACGGCTTAGATAGAACGAAAGTTCCTTTTCAAAGTACGACTTAGCTCACTGAAAAGATAGCGAATTTCAGATATTTTGTCTCAGGCATTGAAGCGAGCACTGGATGGTCTGGACTTGCACCGGCAAATTCCAAAAGCTGTAGTCGGCGATGGCTTGATCGTGCTGCTTGCTCCACCGCATGCAAAAAAGACTCCTCGGCAATATGATGAGAGCAGGAAGCTGTAGCCAGAAACCCGCCCGGACTGATCAGGTTCAACGCAGAACTATTGATCTCCTTATATCCTTTCAGGGCGGTTGCAACTGACTTCTTCGTCCTGCCAAACGATGGCGGATCGAGAATAACAACATCGAACCGCTCATTCTTGGAGGCAAGTTCTTTGAGCCGTTCAAAGACATCGCTTGTTTCGAAAGCGATCGTTGGCGTATCGTTGATGGCAGCGTTCACCTTTGCCTTTGCAACGGCACTCTCCGAAATGTCGATCGCCAGAACGTTGGAGCTTCCATTCAGCGCGGCATTGATGGCAAATCCACCTTCGTTGCAGAAGCAGTCGAGCACTTTCGCCCCTTTCGTGTAGCGTCGGAGTGATTTGCGGTTTTCACGCTGGTCCAGAAAGAACCCCGTCTTCTGCCCATTCAACAGATCGACTTTGAATTTCACTCCATTCTCTGAAATGATTGTCTGGTCAAGAGTTCCACGCAGAACACCCTTGCGAGGCTCCAAATGCTCAAGTGTGCGTAGTGGAGATTCGTTTCTCTCAACGATTGCCTTCGGATGGAATATCGATTCTAATACATCGCCGATCAGCGTGATGCGACGCTCCATCCCCGCGGAGAGTATTTGCACTGAAAGGAACTCGTTGTACTTGTCTATGATAAGACCGGGAAGGAAGTCGCTTTCCCCGTGGACGAGCCGAAATGATTCAGAGGTATGATAGATGCGCTTCCGGAGATTCAACGCATCAGTGATGCGGCGCTCAAAGAATTGGAACGAGATTTCCTCGACTTCTTTACTGAGCAACCGAAAGGCGATCAGCGAATGCGGATTATAGAATCCTTGGCCGATGAGTTTTCCGTCGTGCCGGTGAAGCTCAACGACGTCTCCGGGGTCGGGGTTGCCCTCAACAGTTTTGATCTCGTTGCTGAAAGCCCACTGATGACCGGCAATGATCCTGTGTTCTTCATTCTTCCGTAAGAGAATGCGCTTCTTCATATAAAAAAAGTAGACACTTTTGGAGTGAGAAGCAACCCTTCGACGGTCAGAGTTACGCGTTGCGCCTAAGACTTTGGAGTGTACTAACATAATCGCCCTGAGCGGAAATGAAACAGTCGCTTGTTCGTGGCGTGAAGTCACAGGGTATGCACCCTGAGCGGAACGAAGGAGTGGCTTGTGTGTGGCGTGAAGTCGAAGGGTTTGCCCTTCGGCAAGCTCAGGGTTTGCAAGTGCAGCAATGGTTTGATATATTTAGGCATTCAATTGTCCCCGCTGTTTTGTTTCCAAGTCCGCAGGAGAAAACCTTTATGATAAACATCGAAGAATTGTTAGGAAGCGATGCAAAGTCATTGCTCGAACATCAGTGTAAGACGATCCCAAAAGAAACATTGCATCTACCCGGACCTGATTTTGTGGATCGGATCTTTGCTCTGTCAGATAGAAAACCTGCCGTGCTGAGAAGTCTTCAGCAATTGTTTGATCACGGGCGGTTGGCGGGAACGGGGTATCTCTCTATTCTACCCGTTGACCAAGGGATTGAGCACTCGGCTGGAGCTTCGTTTGCACAAAATCCGATGTATTTCGATCCTGAGAATATCGTGAAGCTTGCCGTCGAAGGTGGGTGCAATGCCGTCGCCTCAACACTTGGTGTGCTTGGATCGGTGTCGCGTAAGTACGCGCACAAGATTCCATTCGTTCTCAAGATCAATCACAATGAGTTTCTCTCGTACCCGAATACCCACGATCAATCTTTCTTTGCCAGCGTCGAGCAGGGGTTTGAGATGGGAGCCATCGCCATTGGAGCAACCGTGTATTTCGGGTCCCCCGAATCGCGACGGCAAATCTGGGAGATCAGTCAGGCATTTCAGCG
>JANONN010000238.1:0-7748 GCA_031420835.1 Ignavibacteriales bacterium
TTGGCGGTCGATCCTAAGTTTACTGGTGTCTGCGTTTGTGAAACAGCGATGGCATGCACCATCATGACAGCCGTCGCTACTATGCTGAGATAGCGTGCGGGTCGGCGTAAAACGTTTATTGTATTTTGTGTTTTCATAAAATTCTCCTTTCAAGAGGTTTTTGTGATGTATTACCATTCATATTTTGAATAGTTTGGTGAAGTGAATTTTTTTATTCTCTTTTAGGTCTAATACCCCGCGATGTTGCCCCAGCCTCCATCAAAGCAACTGTCAGCATCGCTCCGAGGAAGCGCGTCCACTTGCTTAAGACAGTTGTTGGGTTTTTTGTATTGGTTTTCATAAAAACCTCCATAAAGTTAGTGAAAATGAAGTACGACCTGTTTTGTTGCGTAAAAAATTCCACCTGTTTACGGCGCAGGTTTTACAATAGTATTGCCGGCTAATGTTACCGCGGCAATGCGTGCTAACAATCTGCCTTCAACTGTTGCACCGGTATTCAGCGAGATTGATTGATCAGCCATTATTGTCCCCTTGAAGACAGAGGTCGTTCCAAGAGTCGCTGAAGTGCCAACCTGCCAAAAAATATTTGAAGCCTTTGCACCGCCGCTCAAAATAATCTGGCGACCTGATGTTGTGTTCAATGTGGATGCTATCTGTATGATGAAAACAGCATTTGCGTTCCCCTTGGCATCGAATGTGAGATCACCTGACGATATTTCAAGTGACCCACTCGATTTATAGAGACCAGGTGTCAGTGTCAGTCCGCCGAGATTTCCGGCAAGAAGCACCATATCTGTTGATGTGCGTCCCGCGGCATCATTATACGCCGTCGTTAAATCACCTTTCGCTGCCGTTAACATTGCAGGAACACCTGGGGGAGAAATATCATCGGCTGCATATATCGTCCCGGTTACTTCGGTTAAACCAAAACCAGTGATAAACGATCTTGCCGCCGGACTCAATCCGATATCTCCGGTAATGGCAGATGTTGGAATGTTGGAAATTAACGAACCGGCAAGAATTGCAAAGCCAGCAGTCGAACGAAGGTTGATCGTTGCCTGCACGGTAGTTTGAATTGGTATAACTATTGGTGTTGGACCTACTATTGCATCGTCTTTTTTACAACCCGCTATCAAAAGAAACAAGGGTAATACAGCGGTCAGTCCCACTTTTCGCGAGACACCGACGAATTGCGTCCATCGGCTTAAGACGGTTGTTGGATTTGTTACAAGAATTTTCATAAAGTTCTTTCTGTTGTTAACGAATGATTAATGGTTGTATCACGAGGTCAATCGCATACACCATTTTTTATTTGTCTCTTTTCTTCGATACTTTTTTTGCGATCAATGTTTTTTTGTTCAATTTCATTTTTTTGCTCAGTGACTTTTGTAATCTCATTAGCTTGCCATTGGATTTTTTCAATTGTTCAACGATTTTTTTGAATTCATCAACTTGTCGTGATGAAGTCCTCTCTCCACCGATTCAACGTCTCCACCGTCACGGCACCCTCGCGGCTTACAGCATCGATTGATTCTCCCCGAAGAAGACGCAGCACGGCCTCAGCCTTCTTTGAAGCAGTCCAGCGACCTTGTTTCTCTTCCATTGGATCCTCCAGTCCAGTGACATTAACATCATGAAATTAAACCTAAAAACTGCTCACTTGAAACTGGGGCCAATATAACTGACCCTACCAGAAGACTAATTCAGTAGATCTTTCCCCACCCGCTTCACCACAAGGAGCGTTAGATCATCCGATTGTGGTTCAGCCCCCGTAAAGGAGTGAATATCCGAGAGAATGGAGGTCTTTACCCCTGTTGCATCCAGAGCGACAAACCGCTCGATGCAATTCTTGAACCGGTCATCTCCGTAATCTGCAAACGTTTTGTTCTTTGCTTCAGTGACTCCATCGGTATAGAAAACGAGAAGATCATTGGGCCGGATGACCATTGTGCCTTCTTTGTAGGTTGCATTGGGGAACATCCCCAGCGGCACCCCACCTTCTGCAAGTGCTAAAACATCTTTCGTTTTTCCATTCACACAAAAGGGGTAGTTGTGCCCGGCGTTGATATACGTCAGCAAATGATTCCGGGCGTCAAGCACACACGCGAAGAGAGTAATGAATCGATCCGCCGATGTGTTTTTATAGACAACGCCGTTCAGTCGTCGCACAAGCTCTGGAAGGCTACCACCCATTTGAATATAAGCATGAAGTGAGGCCTGCAACGTCGAGACGAGTAAGGCGGCGGGAACTCCCTTGCCCGCGACGTCCGCCACAACGAGCACAAAGCGATCTTGATCAAGCGGGATGATGTCGTAATAGTCGCCCCCAACGGACTTGCACGGCATTGCAACTGCGGCGAGGTCGTAGAGGGGAATCTTCGGAAGATGTTTTGGAAGTAGGGCGCGTTGGATCGAGGCGGCAATCTCGATCTCCTTCTCCATGCGTTCCTTTTCGATCAGTGCCTCATGAAGCTGGGCGTTCTCAACGGCGACCGACACGTGATCGGAGAACGCGTCGAGAAAGTGTTCGTCATCTTTCGTGAATACACCGTTGTTCTTGTTGATGATCTGGAAAACTCCGATGATCTTGCCGTTGCGATTCT
Source organism: Ignavibacteriales bacterium (assembly GCA_031420835.1). Classification (GTDB taxonomy): domain Bacteria; phylum Bacteroidota; class Ignavibacteria; order UBA10030; family UBA10030; genus JANONN01. The sequence goes on from JANONN010000238.1 coordinate 2,604, forward strand.
TGAGCGCTTTGCACAACATCGTTCTGGTTCGATAGCCGGAGCGGATGTCAAAACCAGCAAAGAACCGTTTGTCTTTCCATGCGTCTTTGAGGTTGATTGTTTTCCCTGTCTTCGCAACGTGACCGGCAATTCCCATTCCGATGGGAAGTCGGATTTCCACAAGCTCGTTCCCTTTCAACACTTTCGACCACAATTCCTTCCGTTCGTTATCAACGAGATAAATGGTGCCTCGGTCGGCGTTGAGATTCTTTGTAACGAGATCGAGAATAAGCTTCAGCAGCCGGTCAAGATTCAGCGTCGAGTTGAGCATCTTAGACGCTTCCATCAGCGACTCAAGGCGCCGAATCTTCAGACGCAGTTCTTGGTTTGGTGTGGTTTTCTTTGACGCAGTAACAACAGAAGATGATCGCTTGCTTCGCGTCAATGCCTTCCGACCTTTATTGTGTAACACTCTGATGAGTCTTTTTTTCTCCATCGGTCTGCTTCGAGCTTAATATACCGTTTTGTGCATGATGGGTCAATGACAGTCACCTTTCCATGATTATGCTTGAAGAATCGGTGTTCAGAAGAGCCTACGACTGAGGGCGAGAACGTTCATGGAGGATTGCATGAAACGAAATCATGCCTTTGCTTGAACTTCAGCATCAACTTCTTGAAGCAGGAGAGCGGAGCGTTTTCTCCAATCCTTTTCTGTCTCTTCTTTTTTGGTTCGAATCATGATTGCGTCAATCTTGAGCACCTTTGCTAAGATTCTCATCAGGAGGCGGGCGAACGGACGAAGGAGGGGTATCTTGAATCGGAACGACATTTTGTTGACCACTATTGTTTCACCGTTTGTATCAGAAAGCTCAACCGTTTGGTGCATGGTGCCGAATGCAGTGGTGCTTCTCAACGAGGCATACTCGAACGGTTTCCACTCGATAATCTCTTCAACAACCATCTCTTTTCCATGTCCGCAATGATTCACCGCCCCCTCTTTTGTGCGACCTCCGATCCGGCGCACAGGCTGGACATCAATCTCCTCTGTAATGCTTCTCTTGGTAGGATCGTGCAGCCATTCCCAGACAACAGAAGGTGGAGCTTTAATCGGGAGCGTGATGACGTAATGTGTGGATTTGTCGTCGAGAGTATGCCGACGTTTGTCGGTAAGCTCCGCAAAACGATCCTGGAGATTAATGGCATAGACCGTCAACGCGCCGATATGTTCGTACGATTCGGAATGTTCTACCAGTCCATCCGCTTCCAGCCCAACCTTTTCGAGAACTGAATGGGTAAACAAGGCATACCCTCGCCAGCCGGTTTTTTCTGTGCCGGAATTCTTCATCAGCCGATGGACAAGGTTCACGTCGTTACCGAGGAGGTCCATCGTGCCGCCAATTTTTCTCCTGATGTATTCACCGCAGTGGATAAAGAACTTCAGATCGAGCGAACTCATCGTGTTGCATGCTTTGCACGTGCACATGATGCGGCGGTGTGATGATTGAAGACGGTTGCGAAAAGCGACGTACGTTCGCTCAATCAATTCGAGCAATGTTTCCGGTCGCGACAGTGAAGCGGTGGACACATACGCAAACACCGCGTCCCCTTCATATTTCGATACGGTCAGGTGCGATCTAAATTCTTTTGTGATCGTTTCCAACAGCTCCGAAACAATCTCGTTGGCGTGGTCAAGCTCGGTTTTGGCGAGAAAGGATGTGTAGCCGGAGATGTCGGCCAGAACGAGGTAGCCTTGTTCAGATTGAGGCCTCATAGGAGGTTCTCGTTCATTCTAGGAATGGGAAGCATACCGTTGGAAGATTGTGTGAAAGAGTACTGAGAATTGAAACCAGAATCAACGTACCTCAAACATACTGCCCTGCAGCATACCCCGACGCCCACGCCCACTGGAAGTTGTACCCACCTAAGTGTCCCGTGACATCCACGACTTCGCCGATGACAAACAGCCCCGGGACCTTCCGCGCTTCCATCGTCTTGGACGAAAGCTCATTCGTATCGACGCCGCCGCAGGTGACCTCGGCCTTTGAGTATCCTTCCGTACCGCTCGGTTCCAGCTTCCAGTCATGAAGCTGAGTGGCGATGGATGAAAGCTCTTCGGTTGAATACTGACTCAGCGGCTTCGACCAGCCGTACCGTTCACACAGTTTCTTCGCCAGCCGTTTCGGAACAATTTCAGAGAGCGTGGTGGAAAGTTCGCCGCCACTTCGATGCTTGTCGGCAAGGAGCTTGCCAAGCTCAACATCGGGCGAGAGGTTGATGGAGATCGTGTCGCCCGGCTTCCAGTAGGAGGAGATCTGCAGTATTGCCGGACCGCTGAGACCGCGATGCGTGAAGAGAAGATTTTCTCGGAATGATTGTCCGTTACACCGGCATTTGACTTCATGCGAAGCGCCGCTCAACTCGCTGAAAAAAGAAACATCCTCCTTAGGAAACGTAAGGGGCACGAGTCCCGGCGTTGTGTGTGTAACGTTCAAGCCAAATTGCTTTGCGAGCCGATAGCCGAGATCGGTGGCGCCCATCTTCGGGATGGAGAGGCCCCCGGTGGCGATAACCAGCGAATCAGACTCATACGTCTCTGTCTCGGTCGTGACGGTGAAGTGGCTTTCTTTGCGCACATCCGAGACGCGGCTGTTCACAGCGATCCGCACGCCGGCGTCACTGCATTCTTTCTCCAGCATGACGATGATCTGGCGCGAAGACTGGTCGCAGAAGAGTTGACCGAGCGTTTTTTCGTGGTAGGCGATGTTATGCTTTTTCACCAGCGCGATGAAATCGTCCGGAGTGAACCGCGCCAACGCCGACTTGCAAAAATGGGGATTCTCCGAAAGGTAATGCTCGTGCTCGGTCACTCTGTTCGTAAAGTTGCACCTGCCGCCACCGGAGATCCGAATCTTCTCGCCGATCGTCTGGTTCCGCTCCAGCACAAGGACCGATCTGCCCCGCTTTCCGGCTTCGATGGCGCACAGAAGTCCCGCCGCACCCCCACCGAGGATGATGACGTTAGGCATGGAAGAAGATCGGGAGAGGGTGGCTGACAATTGAAAAGTGGAACACTCTGGTCATGGCAAAGGGTGGGTATGTATCTTGTTCGGAAACCCGACCTCCCGCCACAAAGATCGGAGGGCAGGAAGGGTCGGGGTTGGTTCCATTTTACGGCTCAATACTTTCAAGGTACAACTTCTCTACCTTCTTCCTCGCCCACGGCGTCTTGCGGAGAAACTTCAAGCTTGATGAGATGCTTGGATTATCGGTAAAGCACCGGATGGTAATCCTGAGGCCCATTTCTCCCCATCCGTATTGATTCACCAGATGATTCAGGATCATCTCTAGCGTCTTGCCATGCAATGGATTATTGTCGATGTTGTCACGGGCTCTTTGTTCAGCGTTTTGGTTCATGGCGTTTTGGTGATGTGCCCCAACTCCGCCTGTAAGACATCTTCATCAACAGAAAAACCCGCATGAGAAAGCTTTGTCGTGTCGCTTATCTATGCGGGGATGGATTGTGCAAGTCTCTAGTTGTGTGGATCCCTTGTGGGGTTTCCTCATCAGTCTCCCCGTCGGCACGTAAATCTACCAAAATTCTTGGGAAAATCAACCAGCGTACTCTTGCATGGAGACAAAGGGTTATCTACGAAGCCCTCAGCGCGTTCACGATATTCAAACGCGCAGCGCGCACGGAGGGGAGGAATCCGCCGATGAACCCCATCGCAAGCGCGAAGAGGAGCGACGAAAGAACGATCGATGGAGAGAGAGCAAACGAGAACGCAAGCTCCGCAAACGAATCGAAGTTGATCATGGAAATGGTGAGGAGTTGCAGGAAGGATGCGAGGAACAGTCCCACCGTACCGCCAATGAGCGCGACGGTGAGTGATTCGACAAGATAGGCGGTGAGGATGCTGCGGCGACGGAAGCCTAACGCGCGCATGGTGCCGATCTCGACCGTCCGGTTGGCAACGGCCGCATACATTGTGATCATCGCGCCAATGGCTGAACCCATGCTGAAGATGGACGTAATGACAATTCCAAGGATGCGGATAAACGTCGCCATCGTTTCCGATTGCTCTTCGAAGAATTGCCGCTCCGGCTTCGGCACGTATTGCTGTAAACGGTTGTCCCGCGCGAAGGCTTCTTTGAACGAATCAAATTCTTGCGGGGATCGTAACCGCACAGTCGCGGTCGAATACGCGCCTTGTCTGCCAAACGCCGCTTGCAGCTGATCAACATCTCCCCAGATCTCCGAATCAAAGCCGCTGCCGTCCGCATCGTATCGGCCCACCACCGTCCATTGATCACCGCCAAATTTGAGCGTGCTGCCGATCTGTGCACCCGCAATGCGTTTTGCCACGGCGCTGCCAACAACCACTTCGCGAGCACCCCATTGAAACATCCTTCCCTCAACCATCTTCACGATGGGGCGAATGGTGAATGCAGGCTCGGCAACACCCCGCACCGTGACGTTTGTTAATCCCCCGAGATCCATCTTTGGAAGATTGATCACAACGACAACGTCCGTTGTGGCAAGCGGTCGGCCATCAGTGCCTCGCGCAACCTGATCCAGCGAGAAAATAATATTCGCCGTCTCGCGCGTGATGATGCTCGAGATCTCACCGTTGGCGGCTTTGCGTGCCACGAGAACATTTTCTTCCGATCCGGTACCGATGAGTGTTTTCTGAACACCGTAGGCCATCATGAGCACGGCCGCGAATACGAAAACGACAAGCGCAATGCCGAACACGGTGATCGCCGTCGTCAATCGCCGACTGACCAAATTGCGCAAGATGTATTTGAAGGGGATCTTCATGGCAATTAAAAATGAAAAATTCAAAACGAAAAAATGATAGTGCCTTTTTTAATTTTTACTTTTTCGTTTTTTATTGTTTATCCCACAAACCTCAACCCATCTACTATCCTTGTATTCAACGCCCGTTGAATCGGGAAGATGGATGCCGCCAATCCAACGAGAAGAGCAGAAGACACTGCGAGCACGATTGTAATTGGCTCGATGAAGAAGTACGGAAAAAATCCGCCCGGCATCGCTTTCTGAAAACCATCAACCATGGGGAATGTGATAAGCACTCCTAACGCTCCACCGAAGATCGAGATGAGCAATGATTCTCCGCCGATGATCAACGTGAGTTGCTTGCCGGA
>JANONN010000239.1:0-3880 GCA_031420835.1 Ignavibacteriales bacterium
TGGCATTGAGCATAATCCTGCTGTTGCCAAGGAAGCAAGAAAGGTCCTTGATAAGGTTCTCGTTGGTGATATTCAATCAATGAAATTGCCGTTTCCAAAAGGATATTTTGACTGCATCATTTTTGCCGATGTGTTGGAACATCTCGCGGATCCATCGAGTGTATTGCAGCGACTGAAGAAGCATCTTCGTCCCGACGGATATATCTTGTGCAGTATCCCGAACATGCGACACTACACGGTCATTCTCAAGCTTCTGATGCGAGGATGGAACTACGAACAGTACGGACTTTTTGATAGGACTCACCTACGATTCTTTTCGCAGGAGTCTATGCGTAAACTCGTTGAAGAAGCTGGGTTTCACATTGAAATGATAACACCACGTGTAGTCGCAAGCAGGAAGATGAAATTGCTCAACACCATTTTGTTTGGAGCGATCGAAGAATTTCTGGCGATGCAGTACCTCATCAAAGCTCGCCCCAATGATACGACATCGTAGATTTGGATTCTCCAACACTCTTTAATACCTGATGCTGCCTAAAGTCTCAGTCATCGTTCTTCATTGGAATCGCGAGCATGACACGCGCGAGTGCCTTGAGTCGCTTCTTTCATGCTCATACCAGAATCTAGAGATCGTTCTTGTTGATAACGGATCGGCAAACACATCCGGTGAACAACTCCATCGGGAGTTTCCGTCGGTGGTATTTCTTCGCAATGAAACCAATCTTGGATTCTCTGGCGGTAACAATGTGGCGATTCAGCATTCGCTCCAACGTGGAGCACGATACGTTGTTCTGCTGAATAATGACACGATCGTAGATCCAAACTTCATAACTCCTCTTGTTGAACTTGCCGAATCCACTCCGACGATTGCCACGATTGGATGCAAGATATACTTCCACGATCAACGAACAACTTTCTGGTATGCGGGTGGAGTTTTTCGGACGGGAACCGGAGTCGCACGACATCGCGGTATGCATGAGGCGGACACTGGGAGATACGAGAGGATCGAGGAAACCGACTTCGTGACTGGTTGCATGATGTTTCTTCGCCGTGAAGCATTGGAGCAAGTAGGACTCCTTGAGAGTTCCTTCTTTGCATATTTCGAAGATGCCGACTGGTGTCTTCGTGCTCGTCGTGCGGGGTGGCGAATTGTCTTCAATCCTCACAGCAAAATCTGGCATAAGGTTTCTGCGTCGACAACAATCGATAGCCCCTTCTACCTTTATCTAACGATGCGAAACAAGATCCTCATGATTCGCAGGCACAGTTCGGCATTGAAAACAATGTTCTTTCTCCCCTACCTTTTTTACTTTTATACTCGCCAGCTTATTCGAATCAGCCTCAAGTGGAGATCGCGGGATGGGACGCGAGCGGTGCTCTATGGTTTGATTGATGGTCTTCGCGGATTCACCGGTGAGCACGGAGAAGGTCGGCTTGGGATGTTGTCGATGAGAAAATGACGTAGAAAGATTTCTTTGCAAGATTTGGCAGAGGGTATCCATGCAAGCGCCTTATCGATTTGATTATTGGGAATGAAAAACATTTGCATCTATAACGCTAGTTGGAGCACATTTGGCGGCGGGGATAAGTTCCCTTGCTTGATGGCAGTCGTAATGGCACGGACATGCCGTGTCCGTTTGCTTGTCGATAATTCATTATTCACAAAGGAGAATATCCGCAGCTATTTCAATCTGGATACTGAGGGAGTCGAGATCAAAACCGTCACCAGGCGCAACGTGCGGGAACATCTTGCCGCTGCAGACATCGGGGTAGTTCTTTCCAATTTCATCCCGTTTGGCAACCACGCAAAGAAGAACGTATATTTACTTCAGATTCCATTTGTTCCAATTACCCTTAACACTATCATCGCCAAGACGATGCGTGGCGAGGTTAAGGATGCAGCAAAGGACGTTTTGCGCCGCCGCCTGCTGCATGATGCCCGGAACGCCGATCTCGTTCTCACAAACTCCAGATTCGTCCACGATTTCCTGGAAACCAATTTCAACATCCGCAGCAACGTCTTGTATCCGCCGATAGAAGACTTCTGGGATAAACCTGCCAAAGGAAATGTCATACTCAGTGTTGGAAGAATCTTTCGAGGCCTCTACAATGACAAGCGGTATGATATTCTCATCACCGCGCTGAAGAGACTCTATAGAAACTTACCCAACACTTCCTGGCAGTATCGTATCGTAGGAAGCTGTGGTACTGACGCTGCGTCCGTTGCGTATCTTGAGGAACTCAGAGAGGCAGCGAGGGGGTATCCAATCTACTTTCACGTCAATGTTTCGCACGAAGAATTGAAGCGCCATTACAATGAGGCCACGATCTTCTGGCACGCCGCGGGTTATGGCGCGGATGAAGATAAATTTCCGGAACGGACAGAGCACTTTGGGATGTCAACTGCCGAGGCAATGTCTGCAGAGTGCATTCCCATTGTCATAAACAAAGGGGGTCAAAAGGAAATTGTTGTTCACGGCAAATCGGGGTTCTTGTGGAACACACTTGACGAACTTATAAAATGTTCGATGCAAGTCATGGCCAACCCTGAACAACTCGTGCATATTCAACAAGAGGTTCGTAAACGCATCAAAGACTTCAGCTATGAACAGTTTTCCAACAGGCTTCTATCCTTTTTCCAGCCACTTCTTGATGAAGATCTTTAGAACCCGCCAGCAGGGATTGTATTGCGAGTTTATGTTGGGTACCTTATTTAGTCACGCATTTGCAAGCCACAGCCGTATCCCGAAACAACCGAAGGAATGCAGAAATGAAAAAAATCGGTGCAGATAACCGGGTTCCCGGCGTGAATATGATGCAAGACCAGCACACCCAGATTTTCGATATGTTCCTAAAACATGCGAAGGTGGTGTATCCATGGCTTGATGCCGGAACTGGGGACAGTTGGAACAGGCAACGAATGAAGGAGATTGTGCGCAGGGATGGCAATACGTTGTACACTTCCGAAGTTGATCTGGATGTCAGGCGTTATGACTTCCCTGATGGTTTTTTCAACACGATTACAAGTTTTGAACTGTTGGAACATCTGTACAATCCCCTCTTTCACTTGATCGAGTTGCACCGGGTGCTGTCGTCAACCGGGAACTTGTTCCTTGATACGCCGAACGATTATAGCCTTATTCACAAAGCGGAGCATCTCCTGAGCAGAAAGTATCGGCCTCATTTTCACCAGTTTTGTGAACGGGACCTGAGAGATATCTTGGAGCGAGCGGGGTTCATCATTGTTGATCTGCGGAAGTTTCACAAATCACGAAGCGGCACCATAGCCCGCATTAGCCGGAATGGCTTATGGGTTCATGCCAAGAAATCACAAAAGCCTTCATAAAGTCTGCCATCTTTCTCCACCCCACCCAGAAAGGCCCTCATGTCGAAAGCGAAGAAAGCGACATCCGAACTGAACAGCTACGATAGCCTCATTCCACCTAAATATCACCACGCGGCTGCACTGACATTTCTCTTCCTTCTGATCGTTTTCTTCTTTCGTGATGTCATCTTTGGTGGGATGATCTTTCTCTCACCCGACTTTATTGGTCCACACAGTTTTGCAACTCTCCTCGAGGATGCACGGAAAAATGGAATCTTTCCACTCTGGAATCCCTACATCTTCTGCGGTATGCCAGCGTATGGAAGCCTGACAATCACGGGCGATCGCTATTTTGACATCACGTCAACAATTCTTGAAAGCGTCACGAAAGTCGCAAGTTTCCTGTTTCTTGACGCACAATATGCATGGGCGTTCTTCTACTACTTTCTTATGGGAGCCGGCGTGTATTTCCTTGCTCTCCGAAAGGTGAAGGGAAAAATCCCAGCACTGTTGGCTGCTATTTCAACCGTCTTCTCGATGTACATCATCATCTGG
>JANONN010000240.1:0-6064 GCA_031420835.1 Ignavibacteriales bacterium
TTGACTCAGCGCGAGCTGGCGACCAGACTTGAACTGGTGACCTGCTGATTACAAGTCAGCTGCTCTACCAACTGAGCTACGCCAGCGTCATAAAAAGAGCAAGCATCTCCCGCTGATGCACATGCTTTCATACATCAAACATGCAACTCGCTTATTGGGATTTCTAGGGAGATGGGAAAAATTTGAGCAGTGTAATATAGCAAATTTCCCCAAATTGTCAACGAGTTTGTGGCCTCCCGATAACAATTATCTTGCAGACGGGTTGGCTAGTTGCCTTCTCAAGCCGACAAGAGTTGAGTTTGTAGGATCAATCTGAATAGCACGATCAAGTGTTTCTCCCACCTCCTTCATTCTGTTCTCGCGCCGGAGCCATAATGACTCTTGAATCATCATGAAAACATAGTATTGGCGCATATCCCTAATGGCTGGTGTCATTCTACCATGTTCGCGAAAAACGAAGTCCTTGGACATCGGGGTAAAGGGGGCGTCTTCGTTCGTCAATCGGAAGAACAATCCCACTGGGGTGCGCTTGAATTTCGGGGCAAATTCTGGCTCGATTCGGCCATCCACATATACCGGCCTTGTGGGAAGGTTCTGTTCCACAAGGTCTTCCAACAACGAGATCCATCGCTGCTCAATAAGTGCAAAGGTGAACGGTCGACCTTGCTCAAACTTATGAAGTTCCGCCAGAAAAGCATTTACCTTTTGTCGAGATTGTGAAATCAACCACGGGTAATTTCGCTCCATTTGCATAAAATACCACGAACGATTCTGAAGAAGACTCTTGTCGATCACGACCACATCCGGACGCATGTTCCCTGCCGTTTGATAATAATAAGCAGGCGACACAAAGTAATCCCACAACCCGGTGAATACAATCGCGTTTGGCTCAAGCGACGCGAATGCATTCTGAACAAAATCCTCAACGAGATAATTGTCTGATTGATCAACTCGCTCCATGTTTTGCGCACCGTGCAGCGCCAAGACTATCAAGAAGAAGGTACCGAGTATGCTGAGGCGAACCTTCTTGCGGCCAACTTCGAACAATCGGTATGCTCCAAGTGCAACGAGCCATCCACAGACGACATAGGAGAGAAGAAAGTATGAATCTATGTCATGGATGTCATAGTTTATCGAATATATTACCGTCGCCAAAAATGTAATGAGCAAGAAAACAAATAATCTTCTCGAACGCTGAAATGCTTCCCAAATACCTATCACCATAACACTCAGAAACAACCAGTGAAATTCAGTCGGAAGATTGTTAGCGTAGTACGACAATTGTTTTTTTGCAGCCTCCCACCCTGAGAACATCCACACTTGATATTGCTTTCCCGAAACATGCCATATGAATCGCTCGAATGTCGCTGCATGTCCCCAATCGAAATGTGGTTGAACACTGGAACGAATTGGCAGATAGAAATAGAGCGAGAGACCGAGAAGAAAAAACGGAACGAGCACCAACAGAAGCTTGATGGCGTCACGACGAAACCCGAAGCTGCGGGCGAAAAGATAAAGAAACGAAGGAGCAAGCAAAATTGTCGTCATGTGATTGGTGAACCCCAAACCGAGAACGAACGCAAAAAGGAAGAGGAATCTCGACGGCTCACCTATTTTCGTCTCATCGATTCCCCGAAGAAAAGTGTACACGATCACCATGACGAGCAATAAATGGAGCGAGTAGACTTCTACTTCAGACGACTGCGACCAGAAGGTTGACGAGAATCCCAGCGCCAAACTCCCCACTGTCGCAGCCAACAGGTGAACTTTTTCTCCTCCTCTCTTCTTCTGACCAATTCCATTCCCCCGCAACAGAACCATTGTCGTTTTCAGAAAGAGACCCGCAGCAATGGCCGTGAAGAAAGCGGCGAGAATGTTCAGTTGGGATATCTGAGTGGAGGCATACGGGATCATCGTCGCGAGGCGAGAGAGAATCGTGAACAACGGATAACCGGTTGGGTGGGCAATACCCAAGGTGATTCCTACTGCCGCAAGTTCGCCTCCATCCGTGAATGGGACGACAGGACAAAGTGTTGTTGCGTACGTAAGAAAGCAGACAAGAGCAACTGCAATCGCTGCAACATTCTCCTTTATGAATCTCGTCGTTACTTCTTCTTCCATCTTTGAAGAGTCTCCATAAACATTTTTCGATTCTCCTTTTGCACACTGCGTAATCGCCTGAGAAGGGCAGCGGACGATTTCTCTCCCATCGCTGCAGCATAGAATTCCAACATTCTTCCTTCGTTGGGAAGCGTCGATGCATTGCTATTCAAGCGCACAAAGGTCTCGAGTGTTTGAAGATAATCATAGTTCTTTTCCAACACTTCAACCTTGCTTCTTGAGAGCATCTTTGTGGCACGAATGTGCCGCAAGACCTCAACCTCATTGGGACTCTGTAATTTCTTTTGCTTTGCCCCTTGCCGAAGTTGGATGGACTGAATCAAGAATTCGACATCTGTAATCCCACCACGATCAAGCTTCAGATTGATGAGACCCTCTCCCTCTTTGACGCGTTCCTTTTCCATTCGCCTCCTCATTGCAAGGATCTCTGCTGTCCAGCCTTCTGGCAACTCTCCAAGAAAGGCTATGTTGCAAACCAACCGTCTTAACGAGCGTTTTATTTTCTCATCGCCACTGAGCACGCGTGCTCGTGTTAGCATTTGTCGTTCCCACAGCGCTGCCCGGCCTACAAAATAGGAACGGAAGTAGTCCATTCCAACGGCAAGCGGAGCGTTCTTCCCTTCAGGACGAAGACGCAGATCAATCTCATAGACTCTCCCCTGCTCTCCTTCGTTCTTCCGCAGAAACTCCTTGATGACCCGTTCCGCGCCCGCCAGACTGCCGTCGGGCTGGGAAGAGCCGGCGTCACGATTCGAGTCGTCATAAAGAATGATGAGATCAAGATCTGAACCAACTATCAATCCACCGCTGCCTAATCTTCCTAGCGCGACGACAGACATCGAAGGAAGAACGATATTCTGAGAAACATATTCGCAAGCGCTCAAGAACATGAAATTTATGATTTCTTCCGCAAGGAGAGTTAGTTCTTTTCTCAGAACGTGAATATCGCTTTTACCAAGAAGAAATCTCAGGGCTGACTTAAACTCATTATACTCCCGAAAGCGATAGAGATCCGTAGCCCTCAAGAACTCCCATTCAAATCCATGGCTTAGAATTCGATCGGTTTGGCCGAGGAGGGATTCCAGCAAGAGTGGCTCTCTTGCCAATCGTTGCGTCATAATTGACGAGCGGGAACAGACAAGAAGAAGCAAATCCACAACATGTCTGTTCTTCATTGCTTCGGCGAGGATGCGAGCTGTCTTCGGCTGCACAAGCGTGCTGAAGTTCTCAAGAGCAAGGGACGGCACGCCATAACGCTTGAGACTTTCAATGAACAAATCTCGCAGCCCAACTTCTTTATCAATTCCAAGTTCTTCGAGAACCTTCGCAGCATGAATATGGATTTCTTTGACGGATTCATCGCCCGCCTTCGTTACATCTGAAACAGGAGACTTGAAGAACGACTTGAAGATGGCGCTGACGGCTTTGCGATGTCGTTCAAGTGAGTTCTCAAATTCCGCAGTTGTTTTGAATCCGAGACGGCGTGAAAGCTGTAATTTTTCGTCGCTGCTTTCCGGAAGCGAGTGAGTCTGCAGGCCATGAAGAAGCTGCAGGCGATGCTCGACGCTCCGCAGAAACAAATAGGCCTTCGAGAGTGTCTCTGCCTCATCGTCGGTGAGCTTTTTCGCTAAGACGATTGTCTCAATTGCCCTCAGAGTGTTGTTCTGCCGCAATTGCTCGTCACTTCCTCCATGCAGCAATTCCAAACCTTGCACGATGAACTCTATGTCTCGAATTCCCCCCGTTCCGAGTTTGATGTTCTCCTTCTCTTCAACCTTTGCTTCGATCTTCTGCTTCATCTCATAAATCTCAGCCAGCGGACTTCGCAAGATGGTTTTCGGAAAAACAAATGGCCCGATGTCATCCAGCCATCGCTCGCCCACGGCGCGATTGCCAGCAATGACGCGCGCCTTTGTGAGCATTTGCCGCTCCCACAGTTCACCCCGCGCCTCATAATAATTGCGATATGCTTGTCGCGACATGGCTATCGGACCGGAGCTTCCATCCGGCCGCAATCTCATATCCACCCGATAAAGATGTCCCTCCGATGTTCGCTCAGTAAGCGATCGGACAATCATCTCTCCCATCCGTGCATACAGTTCGTGGAGCGTGTGAATGCGTTCCAGCGGCAAATTTATTTCACCATCACGCTCGTAGACAAACAGCAGATCAATGTCCGAGCTGAAGTTTAGTTCTTCACCGCCGAGTTTCCCGAGGCCGATCACAGCGAACTCATGCTCAAAGTGAAGGCCTGATCGCATTTCAAGTTGCTGCACAACAATGCGAAGAACTGCTTCAACGATAGCATCCGCAAGCCACGAAAGCTCGGCAGTCACGGTAGGAATCGTTGCCTCCCCAAGGATTTCTCTTGCCCCTAACCTCAACAGTTCACGACGATGATAACGCTTTAATGCGTCGAGCTTCCGTTCTGTACGCTGAAAAAGCTCGATCACTTGTGTTGCTCCATTCACATATTGAATACGTTCCTTCGTCGTGTTCAATACGGGCGTTGTTGTAAGCCACCGGAACAATTCAGGATTGCGAACAAGAATATCGGAAAGGAATTGTGATTGAGAGAAAAGATCGAGGGCAATTTGTAAAAGGACACGGTGGGTGGCAAAATCCCGAATCGTGGAGACAGCAAAGCTCGTGTGCAAGAAGCGATCAAGATTGTTCAACGCACGACTTGGATCCGGCACATTTCTTAGCTCAAGCTCGAGGCCCGACATGAATGGCGAAGGTTGAACCCCAGCCCCGACTGCGATAGACTCGATGTCCTTTAGTGTAGCTTGATCTAGAGTTGTATCCGTGGTTCGAACGCTCGGCATTTCGCTGAAGAGTATACCAAAAAAACCCACGAGATGCTTCCGTTTGAGGCCGAACGGGTCGGGGTCAACCTTGCTTCTCACCCCCTCATCCTCTATATTGGCTCACCCGTCTGCCGTTCCAACCGTTCATTCCACACGAAAAGGTGATCCATGGTCAAGCTTATTGCGCTCTACAAGAGTCCAGACAACAAAGAAGAATTCGACAAGCACTACCGAGAAGTTCATACGCCGCTGGTAAAGAAGATGCCCGGACTCCGGAAGCTTGAGGTTGCGAAGATTACCGGTGCTCCAATCGGAGAGCCGAAGCATTATCTGATAGCCGAAATGTACTTCGACTCAATGGACGCACTGAACGCTTCGATGGCGTCTCCCGAAGGAAAAGCAAGCGCTCGCGATCTGATGGGTTTTGCCGGCAATATCGTCTCAATGTTCTATGCAGAAGTGGAAGCACAATGATGTGAATTGCGGAATGTGGATTTGAGCGGAGTAGTGGAGTAATGGAGTCATGGAGTGATGGAATGATATGATACAATGACTCAATGACTCCAATGACTCAATGACTAAATGGTTCAATTTAAGAGAGATTCATTGGCAGCTACAATCCATTAATCCAACAATCCATTACTCCAACACTCCACATCCGGCTTGACAATGGCAAAATACTCGGGACTCCAACAAAAACACTTCATCTTCAAGCATCTCTTGTATGAAAAGAACAACTGGGTCGCGACGGTTACGATCAACCGACCCGAAGTTCATAATTGTCTGAACTTGGATACGCTCCGTGAGCTTGGAGCAGCCTTCCAGGATGCAGCGTGGGACGATCATGTAGCCGTCGTTGTTGTCACAGGAGCTGGGAACAGAGCATTCTGCACAGGAGCCGATATAAAAGAGTGGAAAGAAGATTTTCTCGACCGTCCGAACGACTTTTACAAGTGGATGGGCGTGTTCATCGAGACCTTCGAACGGCTTCGGAACATTGGAAAGCCAACCATCGCGCGTTTGAACGGCATGGTCGTCGGTGGCGGCAACGAGTTGCAGATTTCGTGCGATTTAGCTATTGCCGCAGATGATGTTATGATACGCCATGTCGGAACCGAGCGCGGAAGCGTTCC
>JANONN010000241.1:0-1862 GCA_031420835.1 Ignavibacteriales bacterium
CGTTTCTGGAGTAAGACCAAGGAGGCGGGTGGATCGTTTCTTCAACGGTTGGGCAGTTGCTGTTGCACTCATCAAAAGTATCCGAGAAAGTTCTTAGGATTGAGAACTGCTAATAATGGTTTGTAATATAAGGATAAGAAGGACAAAATCAAAAAGGGTACTGCTAGGGTTGAACAAAGTTTCGGTCTAGATTCGAATCTCAAAACTGAAGGCAATTTTTACCGGGTTGTCATAATTCGGTCGTTACAATGGCATTGCCAACCAGCGCTCCTACTTATTCGGCATGTTCACAAGCGAAGGGAGTTTCCAAGCGATGGTTGAACTCTTTCTCAAGAATTGAGCCTTTGTTCAAAGCGCAATAATGGCGGGCGAAGAAACAAAACTTTATTATGGAACCGAAAAAACTTAGTTGACATTGTGCATGAGTTAGCATAAATTTCCGCTCGTCCAAAGGAGATTGCCGCATGACTTGTTTCTTTCACACATCTTCAAAGGAGGTGTCCCATGAGGGTTTCCCAATCGTTTAGAGTCGTTTTTGTGGCCTTGATGAATGTGCTCTTCACAGGTGCCATGTTCAGTGCGTTGTACGCGCAGGGGGTTACAACAGCATCCATCTCTGGAATTGTGTCGAGTGACAAGGGCGAACCTTTGGCGGGTGCCAACGTAATCGCGCTTCACGAGCCCAGCGGGACTCGATACGGCGCTGCCACAAGAGTGAATGGACAATTCAACTTCCCGAATCTGAAAGTCGGCGGTCCTTACACAATCACAGTCTCGTTTGTAGGCTACAAGAAGGAGAGCCAGCCTGCAGTATTTCTAAACCTTGGGCAAGAATCGCGATTTGATTTCTCGTTGGTGGAAGAGGCGGTTGTCGGAAAGGAAGTTGTGATAACGGCGGAGTTGGATGAAGTCCTCAATAGTGGGCGAACAGGTGCCGCAACATTTGTGAATGCTGGACAGGTGTCAACTCTACCTTCTATCAAACGTAGCACACGAGATCTTACACGGCTCGATCCCCGTAGCGATGGGAACTATAGTTTCGGCGGAAGAAATTGGCTGTTCAACAATATATCAGTCGATGGCTCGTATTTTAATAATCCATTCGGATTGGACGATCCGGCTCCGGGTGGTCAAGCGAACGCAGAGCCCATCCCATTTGACGCTGTAGATCAAGTGCAGGTGTCACTTGCTCCGTTTGATGTTCGCGAAGGAGGTTTTACCGGAGCTGGCATAAACACCGTTACAAAAAGTGGGACAAATGAACTGAAGGGATCCCTGTATAGCTTTGTTCGAAATGAGGGACTACTGGGAAATACAGTGAGTGGTAAGGACGTGATCGCTAATCCTGACCTTTCGTACAATCAATCAGGTTTTACCGTGAGCGGGCCTATCATTGCGAATACATTGTTGCTGTTCCTCAACGGAGAAATTGATCGAAGAGAAGACCCGGGGTCGAATTTTGTCGCCCGCCGAGCGTCGTCTGGGTTTGGTATTTCGCGTGTCCGAGCAGCGACAATGGACTCCATTCGCCAGAGGATGATTGCTGTATACGGATATGACCCCGGACCGTATGAAGGATATACTCATGAAACGAGTAATGAGAAACTTCTGATGAAACTTGATTGGAACGTGAGTGAAAATCACAATCTCTCTTTCCGCTACAACTACCTCGATGCGAGACGTGATTTGCCGCCACATCCATTTGTGTTGAGTGGGGGGACAGGACGAGGCCCAAACGAAAATAGTATGCCATTCAAAAACTCAGGGTACAGAATCAACAATCAACTGAGTTCGTTCGCGCTGGAAGTTAATAGTCGGTTTGAGACATTTGCAAACCGCTTCTTTGCCAGCTATAATCGTTT
>JANONN010000242.1:0-2624 GCA_031420835.1 Ignavibacteriales bacterium
GCGGCTGTATGTGACGGTCGTCCCTGATTGGAGCAAGTATAAGAAAGGTCAGGTGATTGATCTTACAGCGGTGGAGAATGGCGGCTTGGCGGTTGCGGCAAGCGATATGTTCTTCAGTCCGATGAACAATCTCATTATGCCAGATCGGGCTGTTAGCATGGGAGATGGATGGGAGACACGTCGCAGACGCGGACCGGGACATGATTGGGTAATTGTCAAACTCGGACGTGTCGGCTCCATCAAGAAGATCGAGGTGGACACACATCACTTCAAGGGGAACTACCCAGATCAGTGTTCGATTGACATTTGCCATGAACCGAATCACAGCGTTGATGCTCTGACGTGGCCGGACATTTCCTGGACGGAGATTCTACCAAGAACAAAGCTGAAAGCGGACACGCGGCATTTCTTTCAAGGAGAGTTGAACACTGTTCGGAACGCATCTCACATTCGCTTGAACATCTATCCCGACGGTGGTGTGAGTCGGTTTCGAGTATGGGGGAAAATGTTAAGCAATGATTAATGAACAATGACAAATAGAGGAATTGAATTCTATCCAGATTGTCCATTGCTCATTATTGCTCATTACTCATTGTCCAATGCTCATTTCCCATGACGCTCGATCAATTGAACAATCTTCCACCGAACGCTGCCCCCGTCGAACTAGAGAAATGTTGCGGCTCTCGTTGGTGGGTTGGTGAGATGATGAAGCGCCGACCATTCAGCACCTTAGAGGAACTTTGCGCAATCGCAGACGAGGTTTGGTGGAAGCTCGCCTCCGAAGATTGGAAAGAAGCTTTTCTGCACCATCCAAAGATTGGTGGCGTCGAAAGCCTAAAAAGAAAATTCGCAGCAACCCAACACTGGGCTGAAAGCGAGCAGGCGTCCGTAAACGAAGCATCGGATGAAATCTTGAATCAGCTTGCAGAAGGGAATCGTTTGTATGAGGAGAAGTTTGGTTATATCTTCATTGTGTGTGCGACAGGAAAGAGCGCGGCTGAGATGCTCACACTTCTCAATAAACGACTGAAGAACGATTCGGAGCTGGAAATCAAGATCGCTGCAAAAGAGCAGGCGCTCATTACGAGAATACGGTTGGAGAAAATGCTTCAGTGAAAGGATTGGTTCAATCTCAAGCACTCTATGACATCACTCTCAAATGAAATAACGCAGAAGGTTCTTTCGAAGCTCCAGCAATCCAATACGGCGTTTTCCACGAATTACCCCGGCGATTCTTCGGATCGGCAGCCGGTGCACACCGTTTATGGAGGTGCGCAGATTTTCAAATCGGACACGGCCCAAAAACTTGGCGCTGTTTCTCTTGCGGCGTTGAAAGAGTACGCCCCAACTCCTGCCATCTTCGCCAAAGCACTTGGACTTAGCGGCGCCGCGCAATTTCAGAAATCGATTTACAATCGAGTTGTTGCAAAACTGAAAGTTGAGTCGGTCGAAGATTTTCGAATCGACTTCGAAGACGGGTACGGAAATCGCCCCAACGAGGAAGAAGATCACCATGCCCAGTTTTGTGGGAGTGAAGTGGCACGGGGAATGAAGGAACACACACTCCCTCCCTTCATTGGTTTTCGCATCAAACCGTTTACGGAAGATATGAAAGCGCGCGCTGTGAGAACGCTGGACATTTTCATCTCCACGCTGGTCTCAAAAACAAGCGGCAAACTTCCCCATGGTTTCGTTGTAACGCTCCCGAAAGTCGTTATACCAGAGCAAGTTGCTGCATTGGTGGATTTACTCAAAGCCCTTGAGTCAAGACATCATCTTTCGTCCCGATCCTTGAAACTTGAAATCATGGTCGAAACTCCGCAGTCCATTTTCAATCACAAAGGAGAGAGTGCGCTTCAGTCGTTCGTTGCGGCTGCGGATGGACGATGCGTTGCCGCCCATTTTGGCGTGTATGATTACACGGCATCGAACAACATCACGGCGATGTATCAAACAATGGATCACCATGCATGTGATTTTGCGCGAACCATGATGAAGGTGGCGCTGACCGGTACGGGGGTGTGGCTTTCGGACGGCGCGACGAACGTCCTGCCTGTGGGTCCGCACCGGGCAACGAAGGAGAAACCTCTGACATCAAAACAGAAAAAAGAGAACGCCGTTGTTGTTCATCGAGCGTGGAAGCTTGGATTCGATCACATCAATCATTCTCTCAAGAACGGCTACTATCAGGGTTGGGATCTTCACCCCGCACAACTTCCAATCCGCTATGCCGCGGTGTATGCTTTCTTCCTTCAAAGTTTAGATTCCGCTTCCATGCGATTGAGGACGTTTGTCGAGAAGGCGGCTCAGGCAACATTAATCGGGGACGTGTTCGACGATGCCGCCACCGGTCAGGGACTGCTCAACTTCTTCTTACACGGGCTGGCTTGTGGAGCTGTCACGGAACCCGAAGCGCAGGCGACGGGATTGACACTGGGCGAACTTCGCACGCGCTCGTTCCTGAAAATCTTGAAAGGACGAAAAGCCGGAGGATAGCAAATGGATACCGTTCTCATTGTAGATGACGAACCGAACATCGTCGCCATTGCACGACATATCCTCGAGGAAGGCGGCTATCAAGTCTGGTCAGCCGAGAATGGACTCGAGGCGCAGGAATTCATTCT
>JANONN010000243.1:0-11039 GCA_031420835.1 Ignavibacteriales bacterium
GAAGACGGCGACGTTGCATTCTTTCGGTTTAATGTGTGAGGCGTCTGAAGTAGATGGGGAAGACATAGGGGTAGAACGCTGAAAAGAAAAGGAAGAAGGCGCCACATTGGCGACTTCTTTTTGTTGGGGATAGAACAAGAACTATCTCGTACATCGTCACCCGAAGGCCAACCACCACCCGTCCGCCAAAGTAGCTTCTGATCTCCCTCCGTTCAGTTTCAGTTCAAGAACTTCTTGCCCAAGATCGAACGAATCCCAACCTTTTGGGCATAAGGA
The DNA here is from genome assembly GCA_031420835.1 of Ignavibacteriales bacterium. Classification (GTDB taxonomy): domain Bacteria; phylum Bacteroidota; class Ignavibacteria; order UBA10030; family UBA10030; genus JANONN01. The sequence continues at coordinate 277 of JANONN010000243.1, forward strand.
AAGTACGTGCAGGCAGAGAAGAGGCGTGTCCCCAAGGAAAGATTTCGAAGAGCGATGGAGAGGACTTGATGAACCCATGGACGTGATATTCTTGGCAGCGATGTCCCGTTGCGTCTTCCCGTGATACGCTCAACAAGTTGGAAAGCTGTGCTGATTCCATCTTGAAGGGCGAAGAGAATACCTTCGCCAGTGAACGGCTCGACAGTGCGACGTGCATCTCCGACAAGATAAGCGGATGGATTGATTGAATGATGGATGAATGGATTGATGGGGGATGTAATGGCAATGGTGGCCAGTGGCACTGGATGGCGTAGGATTGTTCGTACAGCATGATTTGCGAAGATTGTCTTTTCCATAAACAATAGAAAATCCGTGTTTGCCATTCGTGCATGCTCCGGTGTCGTTACCATCGCAATGTTCGCCATCTCGTTGCTGACATTAACGGCGCCGAAATATCCGCCGGGAAAAAGAAACATGTTCAGCTCACCGGCGAGCGATGATTGAAATTCAGTGTGCCATTGAATACCGATGCGTTCGCTTCTTCTCCGCACAGTTCGACCTGCCGCGAGTGACGACGCAACGATGGAATTTCTTCCATCCGCACCGACAAGATAATCTGCTGTTAAGACTCTCACCACTCCATTGCTCACAAGAATCTCCCATCGTCCTTTGTGGTTCACAGACACAACTTTACTTCCCTGAACCGCCTTTGCGCCCAGTCTCATCGCATTCTGTAAAAGAAGAGAATCAAACAAACTTCTTGTCATTGCGACAAAGGGGGTTCCATCTCCATTCAGCGGGAAACGAATCTCTCTGCCATCGTGAGCATAAATTCCAAGATTCTCAATGATCTTTGGGTTGTGTTTTCGTATGACCTCTTCGACCCCCAGCATCTCCAGGAACGTCCAGCAGCGCGGATTGATACACTCACCGCAAATCTTATCACGCGGAAACGTTGCCTTCTCGCAAACGAGGACATTGATCCCATGCCGAGCGAGCATCGTCGCACATGCAGACCCTGCTGGTCCGCCACCGACGATGATGACATCATAGTGATCTTGAAGTGTCATTTCCATTCATGTAGAACGAAGTGTCCCTTCGTTCTACTGGTCAAATCGTCCGAATACCAGCGAAGCATTGATGCCCCCAAAGCCGAAGGAGTTGGAGAGGATGTAATCCACGTGTGCCTGTCTGCCGACATTCGGAACATAATCCAAATCGCAGTCAGGGTCCGAAGTGGAGTAATGGATCGTTGGCGGAATGAATTCTTGTTCAAACATCATCGCGCAGATAGCAGCCTCGACCGCCCCGGTTGCTCCGAGTGCATGGGCATGCATTGCCTTCGTGCCGCTGATGGGAATCTTCTTTGACTGTTCACCGAAGGCCTGCTTGATCGCATACGTCTCGGTCTTGTCATTGAGTTGCGTTGAGCTTGCGTGTGCGTTGATGTAACCGACATCAGCAGGTTTGATCCTTGCCTCCTCCAGAGCATCGCGCATAACGCGAATGGTGGAAACTGCATCAGGACGGGGGGCCACCATATGGTATGCGTCGTTGTTACAAGAGTAGCCGAGAAGCTCGCAGTAGATATGGGCATCTCGTTTCAATGCGTGATTGAGCTCCTCCAGCACAAGCACCGCGGCCGCTTCTCCCATTACAAACCCGTCCCTGTTTTTATCAAACGGTCTGCTTGCCGTTTCGGGGTCGGGATTGGTGGACATAGCTTTGATGAGCGTAAATGCGCTAAAGGTAAGTTCATAGAGGGGAGCCTCGGCAGCGGCGGCAATCATGAGATCGGCGTATCCGTCTTTGATGTAGCGATACGCTTCGCCAATCGCAATCGCTCCCGACGCACAACTGTTGGAATTAGCGTTGCTCGGACCTGTGAACCCGCATCGAATTGCTATGTTACTTGAACCTGAACCTCCAAAGACGATAAGAGCGAGACTCAGATCAACGGCGCGAAGACCTTCTTTCATGTACAACTCGTGCTGCCGCTCCGCTCCGGAGACGCCACCAAGCGCAGTCCCCATTGTTACGCCGGCGCGTGCATTGAGCTGCTTCGGATCGATCGTCAGCTTGGCATCATGGACGGCCATGTCGGTTGCCGCAAGACCAAGCTGAGCGAAACGGTCCATGCGGCGAGAAAGCTTCGCATCGAAATAATCGAGTGGATTGAAATCATCAATCTGGGCAGCGACTTTCGTGTGGATCTGGGAAGTGTCGAATCTTGTGATTTGCCGAATGCCGTTCTTGCCGGATCGGACACCACTCCAGAGTCCGTCTTTTCCATGACCGATAGGGGTGACTGCACCGATGCCTGTTACAACGATTCGCCTACGATCCATAGCGTTCCTCCACGTACTTCTTCATATGTGTCAATGTTTGATTGGCAATGTATCCGATGAAGAACTCGCCGATAATCTTCTCTGCAACAAATTTCCCTATGATCGGAATCGTCGGCTTCAAATCGTGTTTGATCCGAACTTCCACACCATTACTGATTTGTGTGAAGGTCCACACCACGCGCATTCCTTTCGTGAACGCTTTGAGATGGTGGAATCTGATTTCCATTTTCTCTCGATCGACTTCTTGTTCTGACGTCCATTGCACGGGAATCCATTTCCGGCGGGCAGCCATCTTCACTTTATTTCGCACGGGGGATTGTTCAAGAAAGCGAATCCAGCGATAATGGGGGAGAATCTTCGGCCAGAGGGAAAGATCAGCCGCTGTCTCGAAGATTGTTACGAGCGGCGCGCGTATGATGACAAAGTTCTCGGTGTGCATGGGAATATAGTTGGCGGTTAGGAGTTTATGGTCGGAGTTACCAAATGTAATGTCTTGAGTGAAGCCGGATCGTTTCTCTACAACCTCGTGTACGTAATTTGACGTGATCCATTAGCTGCCGGATCATACTTCATACTTCCATCTCCCACCCATCGTATTTGCCATTGTGCATCTCAACAAGCCTGGTGAGCCTTTTTCGAATCTCCTCAAGTGCGCCGGTCTCTGGGACCATCGTTCGATAAGCAAGACAGAGCCATTCCTTCTTTTTGCCTGCCGAGAGGGTGACTTCAACATTGAACTGTTCCTGTTGGAGTTGCTTTGCCAGATTGAGCGCGTCTTCTTCTGTTGGCAGGTACATCCAGAAGGAAACATTGTGCATCTTCGTATTGTCTGCCCCTACGCTCTCGGAAAGCTCCAGCACTCTTCGATCCAGCCTCCGGAAAAACTAATCAGAATTTTCGGGGAGTTCTTGGGGATATGGTCTCTTTCTCCGAACGAATCTTTTCTTCCCCTGTTTCATACAGCCTCCGCCTTCAGAATCAATCGAAAGAACAAAGATGTCTGGACGATGAACCGCCCGACACCTGCTTTCTTCGCCAATCCTGAAAGCTCACCCGCCGTAAAAGCCCTGAGAATCGACATGTGCGAATCGAACAGCAACAGTGGGTTGCGTGTCGTTGTGTGCATATAAAGCCAGATTATCCATGCGGCAAGCCAACTTCTATTGAGATCGTTAACGATAAACCCAACACGGCTCAATCGTTGCATCGTTCGAAGGATTTCTGTGGCGTCATGTTCTGAGAAATGATGAAGCACGAGCGAGCAGAGAACAATGTCGAACGACTTTTCTTCAAAGGGCAAATTGAAAAGGTCGGCTTGAAGGAAATCGATTTCTGGAAACTGAGAAGCGACCGACTTTGCAGTATCAACCATGATAGGATTCATGTCCACAGCCGTGATGCGTACGTTGCGATGCATTTTTCGGGCGAGAGTGGCAATGGCGACAGGTTGATCGCCGGCTCCAGTGGCCAGGTCGAGGATGCGGATCTCTTTGTTTGCAGGAATTCGGTTGAGAAGCGGAAGGATGTTTCTTCGCACTGCCGACAATCCACCGAAATACTTGTTGATGACACTGAGGCCCTTCAGGGCATCCTTCACAAGCTCCGGGTCGGCAGCGGGGCGATCCATGAGTTCGAGAACAGATGAATCGAATTGGCGGCGCGGGATGAGGAGGCTCATTGTGAATACAATAATTTCAATCCGGTTTTTGCGCTATGACTTGCTGGCGCGGCTAGGGATTCGCACTTGCTGTTGCTCAGCATACTCTCTATATTTAGGCATGGAAACAACACAAATTTGTGGAGGAGAATCTTGATGGAACATACATTCACAGGTATCTTTGAACGAGTTGGAGATTGGTTCATAGCGTACGTCGAGGAGTTGCCCGGGGCAAACTCTCAAGGCAAAACGATTGAAGAAGCGAGAGAGAACCTCAAAGAAGCAATCGAACTTGTACTCCAATCGAATCGCGAACTTGTTGAGAAAGAACTTTCCGGAAAAGACGTGATTCGTGAGGAGATCACCGTTAAGGTGGCATGAAACGGCGAGAGCTGATTCGTCACCTTGAAGATAACGGTTGCACGTTTCTTCGCGAGGGGAAGAAACATACGATTTATGTGAATCCTTCCAAACGCAAGGTCTCCTCTATTCCCCGCCACAGCGAAGTCGTTGATTTACTCTGCAAGAAGATTTGTAAAGACCTTGACATACCTTTCCCAAAATAACTTGCTGCTTGATCAATCATGAAGGTTCTCAAGCCCCCAAGACTTCAACTCGGCGATCTGATCGGCTTGGTTTCTCCCGCCAGCACACCATCATCTTCCGAGAAAATTGAGAAAGCCGTTCGGTATCTCGAGTCGCTCGGCTATCGCGTGAAGATCGGCACGCATGCGCTCGCAGAACACGGCTATCTCGCCGGCACGGACGCACAACGGGCCGCCGATTTGAATGAAATGCTTAATGATAAGAATGTCAAGGCAATCATTGCGTTGCGGGGTGGCTACGGAACACCACGACTCCTTCCCCTCGTCGACTATCGCGCAGCAGCGAGAAACCCAAAGATCATTGTCGGGTACAGTGACCTTACTGCATTACAGCTTGCCATGTTCAAAAAAGCCAGGCTTGTGACTTTTTCCGGTCCGATGGCTGCGGTAGAGATGTGGAATTCCATCGATCCATTCACCGAAGAGAATTTCTGGAGTCTCCTCACCGAACCCGCGAAAAGAGTCCTGAGCAATCCAATCAACCAGCCGGCTGTTTCATTGCGGAATGGAAAGGCGCGCGGGAGAATCCTCGGCGGGAATCTCGCTCTTGTGGTCTCAACGATTGGCACCCCGTTCTTGCCGGACCTCAGCAAATCGATACTGATCGTCGAAGACATCGACGAAGCCCCACATCGCGTTGACCGCATGTTGATGCACATGGAGAACGCCGGTATCCTCAAACGAATTGGCGGACTTATTTACGGCCAGTTTACCGATTGTGTCCCAAGCGATCCGTCAAAGCCACACCTTACAGTTGAGGAAGTCCTGCGGGATTTTGCTCATCGAGTAAAGACGCCCGTGCTTTCCGGATTCCAATATGGGCACATTCCAAAGAAGCTGACCATCCCACTGGGAATAAGAATAGAATTGAATGTGCGAGCTGGAACACTGGAAATGTTGGAAGCTGCGGTAACCTAAGGTCCAAAACGACGGTACACACGGGCTTCCCAGAAGAAGGTAGAGTTGTAATAAGCCGGCTGAAATCCGAAAGCACGAATCATTTGATCCATGCCGGCCCAGTCGTGCCAGGACGGGTGGAACTTCGCTCTAAAAAGTTTCAAGATGAAAATGTGTGATTTGAAGAACCAGCGCATGAGCAACCTGTCGGCAGGGTGTGTAAGAGCAAAGATGCAGCGTGTCTTTGATGTTGATAACCGAATAAGGTTCTCCAAATCCGCGTAGCAACAAACAACCTTGTCCATGACCGTGATGTCGACATCCTTGATAAAGTCGGCATGCTGGACAAAGTCCCCAAGCACGTGCTCGGTTTTATCTGAGAGCTTCAATTCCATCGCAAACGCTTTCGCTTTGTCTAACATTCCTTCCGCCAAATCGACGCCAACAGCATGAGCGGCCCCTTCTTGCAGAAGCGTCAGATGAAGCGCACCGACGCCGCATCCGATATCAAGAATCCTCTTTGAAGCGACAGGCTCTGAGCGAACACCTTCCAGTAGATAGTGCTGGATTTTTTCCAGTCCCTTCTTCTTGAATTGCTTCGCGTATCGTTTTGAAAATCGCGAAAAGAACTTGTTCGTTCCTTCAGTCACAGCGGATGATTGGCAGCAGGAAGACATGTGTTAGTTTACGGTTAGTTGGTTTACGGTTCGAGGTTCGATCTTTTGCCCTTTGCTCTCTGCCCCCTGCATTCTGCCATCTGCCTTCTGACCTCCCGCCTACTCCGCCTGCGGCGGATTCGGCGGGCAAGCTGACTTCTGACCTCCGACCTCTGCTTTTCAGCCATTCAACTCCAACTCAAACATCTCATAGTGTGAACGACTCATTCCCAGCCGCTCATAAGCTTTCTGAGCCCGCTCATTTCCCTTTTCGACATACAAACGGATTCCGCAAACATCGCTTCGAGATTCTGCCAGCGACCTCACATGTTCAAATAACGATTTGAATACACCAAGCTCTCGGAATTCCTTTTCCACATACACACTCTGAATCCACCAGAAGTTTGCATTCCGCCAGTCACTCCATTCATACGTGATCATCAATTGACCGACAACGAGGCCATTCATTTCGGCAACGTAATACACACCCTTGGAAGCATCGGTGAGAATCGCGTTAACACCTTTCTCGAGAATCGCCCCATCAAGCTGCTTTCCTTCGGTCTCATCTCCCATAAGAGCGTTGAAGCGAGCGATGACAGATGCATCGTGAGATGTTGCCTGGCGGACTACGACATTCGCGCTCATCGCTTTCCGTCCTGGAGTTGAAACCACACTCGCTCGCCAGTGAATTTCTTCTTCTCTAAATCCCACGGAAAGAGAATCAGCACAGCGAACTCAATCTTCTCCCCGGATGGTGGCGGAAAGTTCAGCCATTTCCCAACGTGAGTTCCCGTCACGTGTGCTTCTTCAAAAACGCCTTGCGGACCGATAACGATGTTCTGCAATTCGAAATGAATGTCTGGAAATGCAGTAAGCATCTCAGTGTAAAAGCGTGTTGCGCCTTCCTTTCTTTCCCACCGATCTCCTGTTTGCACCAACTCGTACACGCAATCGTCGGTGAGTGTTGACATCAGTCCGGGAATATCACGTTTGTCTTCTGCGATGGAATGGATTTGCCAGAGCCGCCGGATTTCGTGGTACTGTTCGGGCGTGACTTTGCGGGAATGAAGTTCGGTGACGCGGGGGTCGGTCATCATGATTCCTAGCATTTGTGAAATCTAAGGACATTCCTCAACGAATCAAACAGGTGTCGCCCCATGTGCAAAGTTCCATCGGTTCTTTGTCATTTCCGCGAGTGCAAGAATTGAATGATCGCCATCGTAATCACTCGCGGCATTACGCGGACCGCAATCGTGCCAATTTTGTTAAGCAGCCCCGGAATGATCACTCTCTTTCCATTCATAAGCCCTTTGTATGCGATCTCAGCAACCGTAGCTGCCTCCATCATGAGCGCCCCTCTCACCAAAAGGACATGATCCATATGAGCGCGCTTATGGAATTCCGTTGCGGTTGGTCCGGGGCACAAGCAGCTCGCTGTTACTCCCGTGTGTCGCAGTTCTTGATTGAGAGCCTCTGAGAATGAAAGGATATACGATTTCGAAGCATAGTAGGTTGACATCATGGGTCCCGGTTGAAACGCCGCTGTGGACGCAACATTCAGAATCTTACCGCGGCCACGTTTGATCATCTCATTGACAAACAATCGCGTGAGATGTGTCAGGGCGGTGATGTTGACCTGAATGAGATTCAACTCATTCTGTGCATCGCTTTCAACGAACGATCCAAAAGTCCCGAACCCTGCATTATTAACCAAAACATCAACCGACACCTTTTTCTTCCGAATAAGACGAAACAGTTCGTCTGCTGCGTTAGGCTTCGAGAGATCTTTGGGAAGAACAACAGACTTCGTTCCGTAAGAATGATGAAGCTCGGAAGCAAGCCGTTTCATCGCTTTTGCATTTCGTGCGACAAGGACGAGATCGTATCCGTTGCGGGCAAAGACCTTTGCAAGTTCGAGTCCGATGCCGCTGGATGCCCCCGTAATGAGTGAAACCGGTTTGCGGGATATGGTTAACAGAGACGTTCTTTACTTTAGTAGTGCTTTGATGGCCGAGTCGTTCCCATCATTCGGCGCCGGCTTTAAGCCGAGGATTACACACATCATATTATATTATAAAGATGAATATTTTCGACCGGTTCAGTGGATCCCTTCTTGAAGGCGGGGCCGTGTGCGAGGAGGATCGCCCTCATTGATTCGAGAGAGCTGTCGTATCCGTGATTTCCTCCTGAAGTGCGTCGAGATCCCCGCGTGGTGATTGTCCAACCGTCATCGGCGACGGTGATTATGGGTGCGATGCGACGATGATTGCGGAACTTCCATCGTTCCGGAATCTCGGACTTGCGATAAACCTTCAGATTCGGATGCGCTCCCGTAACACGACGATACACCTCGTCTTCCTTCCCCGGCTTCGGCCAGAGACTAGCAACAGGGGAGCGATCAACAATACGAACAGAGGCAGTATCCGTAAGGTCATCAATAAAGATCAAGCGGTTCTCGCTTAACTGCGACATGCCGTGATCAGCAACGATGATCATGTTGATCTTGTCGAGAATCTTGCGTGCTTCAAGTCCGTCGATAAGAAAACCAATAACCCGATCAATTGATTGAAGTGGCGCAAGGAGTGCCGATGAATCGGGACCAAAAGCATGTCCTGCATCGTCTATTGTTGCAAAGTAAAGAGTAATGAACGTTGGCCGTTTCTCCGCTGGAAGGTCGAGCCATTGCAATACTTCACGTACGCGCTGGCTATCGGGAACACTATGGTTGTACTCCTTCCCGTACGATGGATGGATTCCTTGAATACCCGCTTCTGATCCGGGCCAGAAATATGTGGCGGCAAGTTGCCCCTGCTTCTCTGCCGTAACCCAGAGCGGTTCTCCGCCCCACCACTTGGCGTCGCGGACTGCCTTCGTGTTCCCGAGACTGAAGTTCTCATTGAACTCAGGATCGAACATCGTGTTTGCCACAATGCCGTGGTTCTCAGGCCGCAATCCAGTGACAATCGTGTAGTGGTTAGGGAAGGTTTTCGTTGGAAATTGAGGGATGAGCCATTTGGCTCGAAGACCATTGTTGATCAGGCGGTCGAAATTCGACAGAGATGCTTTCTCGAAGTAGTCGTACCGGAAGCCATCAATTGAGATGAGAAGGACAGTGGGCTGGAGAGTAACTTGCGGCTCTCGCGTTTGAGATGGGAGTATCTGAACAAAGCAAATGAACAGTAACAGAGAATGTTTCATGGTAGTTTGATTAGAATGGCATTATTCCTGTTCAGCTTCCCTCTGAATCTTCTCCCAGTATTCTGAAACACTAAGATTGCTAGACCACTCTGTAACATATTTGAGATCGAGAAACTTACGATGAATCTCGTAAACGCGCAACGCATCGCGGAAATGTTTCTCGCTTCCACCAGACTCTTTTGCCCAGCTTAATTTTGCCAGAATTGTATCTTCTGGAGTAGAAACATGTAGTTGAAGACCAAAAGCTTTGACAGATGCGCGCCGGGAAAAACGAGAATGATCAAATGGGTCGTCAGTGAGAATCCAGAAATCTACTTTGTCCCCCTCTGCACCATGAATAAGATTGAACATGTGTTTCTGTCGTAGTGCATCGAGGACACTCTCTTCATTCAAATAGAATTCTGGCTGTGGAAACGCTCTGATAATCGCCCGTGCACCTTCTTGGGTCAATGCAACCACAAGGTCAATGTCGTGTGTGGAACGCGGCTCGCCCTGCAGGCTGGAAACCAAAGAGCCGGTGAGCATATACTCAACACCGGCATCTTCAAGAGCGGAGACAACCCGTTTCAGTAATTGCTGTTGTGACATTTTTCCAGGCGACGCAAGAGCAGTTTCCGAAATTCTCCCTCAGGAAGATCAGGATGAAGCGAACGAAGACCGTGGATGAAGAGCTGTTTTGAAAAATCTGAAAGCTCCAGCGCCTTCACGAGCCGTTGCTCCGGCGTCATGCTCCGAAGAATCTTCAAATAGATCTTATGGTTAGGACGGGGTTTGATATCCATTGCGGTCTTCGATGATCTCACGTAAGTCAAGTCAAAGATAGGAAGAAGGAGGGAAAGAAACACGAGCCAAACCGTGGGCGTCACGCCGAGTAATTCAGTGCTCGCTCGGTGTGGACGCCGTCGCGCCAGAGATACATGAAACAGTAAACCTTTATTTTACAAGCAGCAACGTGTGTGCAGGTCTTGTACCATCACTTGTGTCATCAATATTCAGTGAGTCGATACCGACGAGGGCAACATTTGATCGAATGAGGAACTCGACCGCCTCTCGTGTCAGAAACGGATGACGTTCAAAGTACTGGTCGGTGCGCCAATGCTTCGACCATCCCGTGTGAACAAGGACACCCTTTCCGGCGAGGTCTTTGCCAGCAAAAGCATCCGCGTCAATAGCGCGGCCATGCTTTACATCAACCCTCACCACGATGCCTGGGAGATTCGCAAGCGATGTGAGCGGTAGCTCAGCCAGATCTCTTCCCTCACTAAACCTGTGAAAGGGAGCGTCGAGATAGGTCCCTGTGTTTGCAACCATCTCGATTCTTCCGATCTGAAATGACGTCCCGTCCTTGTAATGTGATGCAGAGTCTTCCCGGCTGCGAAAATCACCGATCCGTGGGGGCGGC
>JANONN010000244.1:0-2809 GCA_031420835.1 Ignavibacteriales bacterium
TTCAATGATTTTAGGTTTCTTGACTACACTTGCGGCAATTGTAATGAGTCTTCTTATGGTCGGTGTTATCAATATGAAAATTAATACATGGCATTTGGGTTTCATCGCACAGCAATCCACCGGATGGGAACTTGATTTCATCATCCTGTGCGCCTTACTGTGTATCTTATTCGTGGGTCCCGGAAAGATTTCTCTTGAGAAATTCTTTTCCAAGGAATAGCTGTCATAAGGGTTGTTTCCAAAAACTAATAAATCAATGTCATTCCGAGTTCCGCTTTCAGCGGGATAAACTGCGCGAGGAATCTCGTTTTACATTTTGAAGGAAAAGGGCGAGATTCCCTGCCTTGCCCGCCAGAACGCGTAGTGGGCCGGCTCGTCGTCCGTCAGCCGACGGACTCCTGCTAATGACAATCCTTTGGAATTTTTGTCCGACACGAAGTGTTCCTTTGGAAAGGACTCCTTTGGAGGAACTGCCCTTTCTTATTTTTTGTCGAGCACACGGCGTATGGTACGAAGTACTTCGCTTGGATTGTACGGTTTCTGGATGAACTCCCGCACTCCTTCTCCGAGCATCTGACCTTTCATTCCCGGCTCGACAAATCCGCTGGCGAGAAGAAAAGGAAGAGTGGGATTCAGCATCTTAAGTTTCCGGTACAACTCATCACCCCCAAACTTCGGCAAGCCCAGATCGGAGATCACTAACTGTATTTTTTCCTGATTTCGCTTATAGATCTCAAGTCCTTCCTCCGCATCCCCCGCCGTAAGTACCAAGTAGCCGTTCTCTTCAAGGAAATCTTTTAACAGTTCTTTCAATATTTTTTCGTCTTCCACAAGAAGAACGGTTTCATTGCCGCCGGAAATTTCCTCCGCTAACCGTTCTTTCTTCTGCTCAATCTCTATCGGCTTTAGTGGTAAGGGGAAGTAACAAAAAAATGTGGACCCTTCGCCGGGTTTGCTTTCCACAGTAACTAAGCCGTTGTGGCTCTCCATAATACCGAAGACCAAAGAGAGACCTAATCCGGTCCCTTTTCCATAGTCTTTGGTGGTAAAGAATGGCTCAAAAATTCGTGTGCGTGTTGCCTCGTCCATTCCCGTTCCGGTATCAGCCACACTAAGCACAATGTATTCATCCGCAGCAGCGTTCAGTACTTTGGTTCGAATCATCTCGCCCGATTCGCGGCGCGTGGTGATGGTAAGTGTTCCGCCGCTTGGCATGGCATCACGGGCATTCACACATAGGTTTAGTAATACTTGATGGATTTGAGTAGCATCGGCTTCAATCGGCGGCAGGTCTTTTTCAAGATGAAGAGAAACCGTAATTGTTTTTGAGATCGTTCCGCTCAGAAATTTCGCCACCTCATTCGTAATGTCATTGAGTACGACCGATCCGATGAAGACATCGGTCTTTCTTGCAAATGTAAGCATTTGTTTTACAAGATTGGCGCCCCTCATTCCTGCTTTGGTGATGGCTTCTGTGTGCTTCTTGATGAAGTGAGGATCAGCCGGCATTCTTTCGAGAAGTGAAGCATGTCCGATGATAATACCGAGAATGTTATTGAAATCGTGGGCAATGCCGCTTGCAAGTGTTCCAAGACTTTCCATCTTCTGGGCTTGTCGAAGTTGGTCTTCAAGGTTTTTCTGTTCCGTGAAATCAACATACATTGCATATTTTCCGATGACTTCATCGTGAATGATAACAGGATATGCCGCAATGCTGACGCTGATCAGTGAACCATCCTTCCGCTTGCGTTTCGATTGCGTCAGTAATATCTTGCCGCTTTTACTTTGAAGCGACAACTGCTCTCCCTCATCAGCGAGCGACTCTGGTACGACCAAGTCGTTGATCTTGCGTCCCTGTAACTCCTCAGACGAATACTGGAATATTTTCTTAAATGCTTGATTCGCATTGAGGATCACATCATCTGAGTCAAGCATGGCAATTCCCGCGGGGGAGTTTTCGAATAATTGTTGATGCCGTGTTCTTTGAAGGTCGAGAGATTCCTGCGTTCTTTTCCGCTCGGTGATGTCACTGAAACTCCACACTCGTCCAATGGTTTTTTCATCGATGCGCTGAGGAAGCGAATGGCGCTCGAAGACTTTCCCATCCTTGAACTCAAGAACGTCGTAACTCTCCGCCTCCGGTTGCGCATAAAGATCCTTCACTTTTTTGACAAATCCCTCCGGGTCTTTTAACTGATCGAGAACGAATGCGAGCACCTGATTGTCATCTCGTGCTGCCACAATAGACTTCGGAATTCCCCACATCGTCACAAACTTCTCATTAAAGCTGGTGATCTTTCCTTCCGTACTAACGACCAAAATACCGTCGGCGGTTGATTCGAGTGTAGCGTTGAGAAGCGATAAACTATTCTTGAGATTTTCCTCCGCTAATTTCCGCTCGGTGATATTGCGTGCGATCAAATGAAATCCAATGACTCGATCCCCCTCTTTGAGCAGTTGAACATTCTGGCCCAACCAGAGCTGCGTTCCATCTTTGTTAACAGTGGGGAACTCATAATACCAGCTGCGTTTGCCGGAGAGAACTTGCCTGAGATAATGCCGATGCATTTTGCTGCGATACTCCGGCGCGACCATTTCAAGGTAATGCTTCCTGACAAATTCTTGTTCTGTATATCCAAAAACCCGAAAGCCCACCGAATTCACATAGACAAAGTTTCCTTTCGCATCAGTTCTGGCAATAATATCCGTCGCGGTCTCAACAAGGTGCCGATATTTTTCTTCGCTTTCCTTGATCGCCTCTTCGGCTATCATGCGCTCGGTAATGTCCCGAACGATTGCCTGCAGCATC
>JANONN010000245.1:0-3380 GCA_031420835.1 Ignavibacteriales bacterium
TCCTTCCTCACGCATTGACGGCAAGAACTTACCATTACGACTCCGAAGAAGCTCCCTCCCCAACGCACTACCGGGCGATCCGACGAAGATGAAGTTGTCGGAAAGCCTTCGCACCGATTGCTCACGAACAACTCGAAGGGAAAGCTCTCTGTGCGTTTTTAATCCTTCATTGATTTGCCCCGCTGCAAATTCATCTTCAGGGGTGGTTCCGGTTCCAAGAATGATCCGGGTCTGTGCCGTAATCTTGAACTGTGAGCTTCTTGCCTCCAAGCGCTGCGGGGTAGGGATGATATGATTTCTTGGAGCTTTGGGATCAGCAAAAGTAAGCGGAGAAAGAAGAAACCCGGCAACGAAGAAAGAGATAATACCGCGAAGGTGATTCATGCGCGTCCCCCATGCAAGAGTGTTGGGAAGCTAACTGAACCTCAAGCGTAAATCAATTTCGGAAGAAATGAAAGAAGCATTGGTCTCGTATCGCTCGGGAGTTGATTCAAGTATGAACTTTGAATCAACGCTCCCGAGGCCCATTCGTATTGTCACCCGTCGGCTCGTATAACAATTAGGCCGTTGGAGTCCCACCGGGTCCTTCATCGGACATTTGTCGCTTAATTTCCTGAACCTCGTTTCGGATCTCTTGTGCTTTCCGTTTCAGCTCGGCCATCTGCTTCCGGACTCGCGTTCCGGCAGATTTGTTCTTTTTGTCGTAGAACTTTTCGAAGTCCTTGCGAAATGTTTCGATGAGGTCCAGAAGTTCTTTGTGTTGATTCATTGGTTTCTCCGAATGATTGATTTGGTTAAGGGTTCTTTGTTACTTTTTCTCTCTCCTTTGCAGCCGCCTTCATGAGTCGATCCATCATCCGACCTCGATGGTCGTAGAGCCGCCTTAGCTTCCGTGGCTTTCGCTTGGCAAGACTATAGGAAGTCATGATCGGCATTGCAATGGTTGAGTCCACATAGCAAACAACTGTGTCGGGAAGCTTGTCTGGATCGATCTTCCCCCAGCTTACCGCTTCCGAAGGCGTGGCGCCGGAAAGCCCCCCCGTATCTGGTCGCGCATCTGTAATTTGAATAAAGAAATCGTGCCCTTTTTCGTTGATCTTCAGAACTTCCTGTATCTGTGGTTCCGTCTGGAGAACAAAATTCTTCGGAGAACCGCCGCCGAAGATCAACACCCCGCTTCGCCCGCCGGTTTGTTTTGCGGCGAGCACAATGGCTGCCGTCTCATTGACATCGGCCAGCACATCAAAGGTGCACCGGTTTCCATAAAGTGCGGCCGCCGCCACATTCATGCCAATCGAGCTATCCCCGGGTGAAGATGTATAAACCGGCACACCGCATCTGTGAGCCGCCGCCAATATACTACTATGGGGAAGACGAAGAATTCGTTCTCTCTTATGAATGTACTTACCAAGTTTGTAATGAAATTCAGCTGTGCTCATTGCTTTTTGAAACTCAGGACCTGTAATGGCTTGGCGGAAGAATTCGTCGGTATTCAATAAAACATCGTAATCAAACAGAATATCATAGATGCGGATAACTGCTTCACGTCGGAGAATACGGTCATCGAGAAACGGAGAGCCGCGATGGAGGGAATGGCCCATTGCAAAATGGGTGTCATGGTAGAGATTCGCCCCCGTGCTTACGATCCAATCAATGAAACCCGCCTCCATCAGCGGAACGATACAGGAACCGCCCAGACCAGCAGGAGTCAAAGCACCCGTCAGGCTGACCGCCACTGTAACATCCGAACTGAGCATTTTGTCTGTAAGAAGTTGACAGGCCTCTCTCAACCTACCGGCATTGTATGTTTGGAAGTGGCGCTCGACAAGGTCAACAACATTCACGTTCTTCCGGATTGGTCTTGGGTCTATTTTTCTGCCAGAAAGGAGCTTTTTCTTTACCGTCATTGCCTCACTTTTGTTAGTGGAGGAGGATGCTAGAGATTTTTCGAAAAATATAAGGGTTTTGTCCATGAAGTCAAGAATAAACCGAAATTTTCACATTTTTCTTATCCGGCTTATCCGGAAAGCACGCTCCCTCCATTGACATTTATGACCGCGCCAACCACGTGATTCGCAAGCTCAGATGCGAGAAACAGGACCGGACCTGCAATATCTTCAGGTGTGGCGACTCTTCCACGCGGTATAAGCCTCTCGATCTCTCTTCGTGTTGACCTTTTTCCAAGAACATGCGAAGACATGTCTGTCGTAACCCAGCCTGGAGAAACGACATTGACGAGGATGTTATGGCGTGCAAGCTCTGCCGCAATGGATTTTGAGAAAGCGATGATGCCCCCTTTCGATGCGGCATAATGTGAGTAATTCGCCTCGCCACGTTGTCCCGCGGTGCTCGCAATGTTGATTATTCTTCCGCTCTTCTGTTTTTTCATTATGGGCACGACTTCATTACAGAAGAGAAATGTTCCTTTGAGGTTCACGTCAAGTGTCTCGTCCCATTGGGATTCTGTCATCGAGCCAATGTTTCCGTGCTTCCAGATGCCGGCGTTATTGACGAGAATATCAATCCGCCCAAAGTGCTTCAGAACGGTCTTCGTGGCTGCACGGACTCTTGATCGAGAATCTGCAGTCGCGGGGACGATAAGACATTCGCCACCATCATCTGCAATTTCTTGTGCCACGCGTTGCGCTGCTTTCTTTTTTGCTGCATATGTCACTGCGACTCGAGCACCTGCTCGAGCCATCATCTTAGCGATGGCTGCGCCAATTCCCCGAGAACCTCCAGTTACGAGGGCGACCCTTCCTTCTATTGAGATCATGGTGGTTCATCTCCAAAGTTTAATTAGTAGTGATTCCTATTCCTGAATAGTTCGATTTTAGGCCAAATTCAAAACTTTTTTCTTGCTTCTACTGGCTTATAGGACTAAGTTTATCTGCGTTTAAATTGGACTATCTAAGTCTGATATTCATTTTTTTGCAATTCCGTTAATTCAAAGACGACAAAAGGAACGAACCTCGTGTTAGAGTCTTTCATAATCACGCTTCGGGAGGGTGTTGAAATAGCCCTCATCATTGGTATCCTTCTCGTCTATCTGCAGAAAACCCAGAAATTAGGCATGAGATGGTCGGTATTCGCCGGCTTGACTGCTGCTATTTTGGTCAGCCTCACCGCCACAATCCTGATGGAAAAGATGGCTGTAGATTTCGAACTGTTTGAAGGCTACCTGTTCTTCTTAGCCGCCATCTTTGTCACGACCATGATCCTCTGGATGTGGCGAACGGCAAGACACATTAAGAAAGAAATTGAACAAAAGGTAGATGAGGTGGTTGCCAAAGGAATCACATGGAAAGCACATGCGGGGATATTCCTTTTTTCATTTCTCATGGTCGTCCGAGAAGGAATCGAAACGGTGATCTTCCTTC
>JANONN010000246.1:0-5981 GCA_031420835.1 Ignavibacteriales bacterium
GGAGTCCTTCTTCGCAAAGCACATTGGCGGGCGGTATCAGGAAACCGTTTCGCCAGAAGTCCAAAAGAAGCTTGTGGCGCTCCGTGTTGATGTCGGCACGGTTACACTTCCGGCAAAGCCTGCAAGCGAAGCGGCCACCGGAGCGATGCCTGCGTTCAACGGATCAATGGTCAAACCGTTCAACGCATCGTACACCACCAAGATGAACATGATGGGACGCGAGATGGTTACAAACGTTTCACGATCTGTCGCTCAGGCTGAATGGAGCGGGAAGAAAGTGTGGCGCGTTATTGATCAGGCAAGCGGGCCGATGGGAGGGGGAGCGGATACGCTCGATCTCGATGCCCAGACACTCCTCCCGGTTCGCCGCGCCTCTCAGCAGGGACCGGCAACAATCACGCTCACGTTCAAGTCTGATGTGGTGGAGGGGCAGATTCAAGCCGGACCGCAGCAAATGCCGGTCAATATCAAACTCGCATCGCCTGCTCTGACAGACGGATCAGCCATGGAGATCGCGATTTCAACGCTGCCGCTCGCCGAAGGATACACCGCCGCACTCGAGATCGTTGACGTGATGGCCGGGAAAACAAAACGCATGTCGGTGCGCGTCACTGGAAGCGAGACAGTTACTGTTTCCGCCGGCAAGTTCGACGCTTACAAGGTGGAGATTAAGCCTGTTGAAGGTGAGGGGGGAACCATACTCTGGATCAGTCGCGACCAGAGACGAACGGTCAAGAGCGAAGCGAAGATTGCTTCGCCGATGGGTGTCGTAACCGCGGTTGGCGAATTGGTGAAGTAGATAACAACTTAGACTCCCGAAGTCTCTCAGACTTCGGGAGTCTAATCATTTGCTACTCAGGGCGATATCAGAGTCAACTTCCCACATGCGCGCGCGTTGTTCGATTTCATCTTTGTGGTTTTCTCAATCACGAAGGATGGCGGGATCGAAGTCGGCTCCGTTTGGCCATATGATGGTATGAACTTCCGGATCCACAGCGACTTGTTGGAACAGAGTGATGTCACGAAGAGGACCGACCAGCAGCAACGATAGAAAGGTCTTACAGATTCTTCCGATGCACCGAGGTTGATCGGCTGCGGCCAGATGGTACAGCCCGCATGATTGGAGTTTTCGTCCGCAGCAAGACTCGTTTTAGTGGTTGAGGGAAGTCAGCAAGAACGAAGTAATTGGCTGGATATAAGTAGTCTTCCCCCTCATTGTCAATCACCCGAACGTAATCCGACTTCGCGGCACTCACGTCGGGCAAGACTTGATAAACCATACGTGGTGGGAGCAGATCAGGATCATCCGTCCTAATGCAGATGGCAAATTGTGTGAAGGGTTTTGGACGTTTCGTGTTCGTCAATTCACGAGTTCCCACCTGCGCGCACGTTCTTCGATTTCTTTCTTGTGGTTTTCCCAATCACGAAGGATGGCGGGATCGAAGTCGGCTCCGTTTGGCCACCTGATTGTGTGAACTTCCCGATCTACGATAACCTGCCGGAAAAGGGAAACATCACGAAGTGGGCCGTACATCTCACCGTGGAGAGTACCTTCGAGATCAATAACCTTCTTCACACCATCGCTGAAAGTTATTTCAACCGAGTAAGGTTCAAGCACTCGAGCGTTTGTTATTTTGTGTATCGGATGTTGCATAGGCAAATTTGGTGAATTTAACGCAATGGTTCAATAGGGAGCGGCAGTTTACCTTCTTGCAGTAGTTCCCAATCCTGTGATAGTTCCTTTTGATGGAGTTCAGCCCAAGCTTCAACAAGTCGTTGTTGTCGGCGGGGAAGAGACCCTGTGATCATCTCAATTGGGTTTATCCCGAAAACAGCGACATTTTCCTGGTAGTGTACATGAAAATGCGGAGTATTGTGCTGGGTGCCGGCTTCCATGTACATTCGGATGATGATACCGAAGAAACGACTAAGTTCGGGCACAGATCATTCCTTGCTTTTAGGTCACCGCCAACGCCCGCTTCAAATCATCAATAATATCTTCTACGTCTTCAATTCCCACCGAGATTCTTACCAAGCCATCCGTTACTCCGATTTTCTGGCGCTGTTCCGCTGGAACTGAAGCGTGCGTCATTGTTGCAGGATGGGAGATAAGAGTCTCTACGCCGCCTAAACTCTCCGCAAGAGCACAGAGTCGGACGTTCTTTAAGAATCTCTTTGCCTTTTCAAGGCTTCCCAAATCAAACGAGATCATTCCGCCGAACCCCCGCATCTGCTTCTTTGCTAATCGGTGTTGTGGGTGAGAAACGAGCCCTGGGTAGTTTACTCTCTTGACCTTCGTGTGCTTGTTCAAGAAAGTGGCGACTTCCATCGCATTCATGTTGTGGCGATCCATTCGAACGGCAAGTGTCTTGATGCCGCGCAGGCACATCCACGCTTCGAACGGGCTAAGGATCCCACCGAGCGATTTCTGAATGAAGCGGAGTCGCTCAACAAGCATCGGATCGTTCATCACCATCAATCCTCCCAACATATCGCTGTGACCATTCAGATACTTCGTGGCGCTATGGACCACGATATCTATCCCAAGCGAGAGTGGGTTTTGCAAGTAGGGTGTGGCGAACGTGTTATCCACAACAGACGTGATCTCCTTCGCTTTGCAGATCTTTGCGACGCCCGCAAGATCGGTAATCTCCATCGTAGGATTTGTAGGAGTTTCGACAAAGACCATCTTCGTATTTGGTCTGATTGCATCCTCGATATTTTCGAGATCGGTGGTGTCAATGAACTCACAATCGAGATTGAAGTTGTTGAGAATAAGCTTTCCCAGGCGGTATGTTCCGCCGTACACGTTGCGTGAGAGGATGACATGATCGCCCGATCTCAAAAGAAAAAACACTGAAGTGATGGCAGCCATTCCGGAGCCGAAGGCTAATCCTTCTTTTCCTCCTTCGAGGGCGGCAATGTTCTTCTCCAACACCGTTCGCGTTGGATTCGAAACGCGGGCGTATTCGTAGCCCTTGTTTTTGCCGAGTTCTTCCTGCACGTACGTGGACGTCAGGTGAATCGGTGTCATGATGGAGCCGGTGGTTGCGTCCGGCTCAATAGCTGCGTGGATTGCTTTGGTTGAAAAGCCCATGATGAGATCTCCTTATTTCGCGGATGCTGATTCCGCGGATTGACACGGATTACGCTTCGACAGAATGAACTGGATGCTGATTCTGCGGATGGACACGGATTACGTGGATGTCGATTCAATTAATGATGTGGAGAGAATAGTCGGATGTATCATCATTTATTCTGTTGTGTGTTGATGACTCGTTGGAATTCCACACTGTTGCCGAAGTTGATTATCAGCCCAAGTTGGTATTTTGTGTTACGCAATGTGCTCAAGAGTTTGTTCGTGTACTCGGGCAGGATTTTTCGGACGGCCTTTGTCTCGACGATGATTTTGTCTTCAACGATTAGGTCTTCTCTTTGTTGTCCTACCTTTGTATTGTCAAATATGAGCGATAATTCCTTTTCCTCCTCGACCTCAAATCCGAATTTTCTCAAGCGAACCGCGAGCGCATTTTGATAGGTTTTCTCCGTTAGTCCCTTGCCGAGTGTGTTATGTACTTCGAATGCAGCACCGATGATCTTCTCTGTAATGTCCCCGTACAGAAGTTTCGTCGTCATTGTATCCCCTCATTAGTGAGAATTCAGTTCTCCTGTAATCACTCCACTGACCACATAATCGAAATTCCTTTTATCGGGAAAGGAATCCATGGCTCGTTTGCACTCATTCGATGTGGTGCATCCGTGAAATCAGCATTAGCGTGACATATACTCGATCACATCATACCTCGTCAGGATGCCAGCGAGCTTGTCATTTTCCTCAACGAGTGCAGCGTGGTTCTTTGATAGTGCGCTGATCGCTGTTTGAATATCGTCATCAATGTTGATGGATGGAAAGGGAGGGCTCATAACCGCGCTGATTGCTACATCGAACTGGGCGGGATTTTGCAACACAGCACTCATGAGGTCACTCTCTTCGATGCTTCCAACCGCCTTCCCTTTGTCTAGAACAGGCATTTGCGATATGTTATGCTGACTGATAAGGTCCAGTGCGCGCCGGATTGTGGAAGCGGGGTCAATGGAAATAAGCTGTGGGATTCCCTTTTTCCCCTCCAGTGCATAACGAACAGTTACTCGTTCAGGCACAAGAAATCTGTTTTCCCTCATCCAATCGTCGTTGTACATCTTGCTCAAGTATCGCTCGCCTGTGTCGGGTAGGAGGATGACCATTACGTCATTCTCCTTCATTCTCTCGCCGAGCTTCATTGCTCCGGCCATGGCTGTGCCTGCCGATCCCCCCACAAAAATCCCCTCTTCTCTCGTGAGTCGACGCCCAATGAGGAACGACTCCTTGTCGTTTACTTCAATTACTTCATCCACATATTCGAAATTCATGACCCCAGGAATATAGTCCTGACCAATTCCCTCAACCTTGTAGATTTTGAAAGCCGGCGTGAAGGTTTTTGAGTAGAAATAATCGCGATAGACCGAGCCTTTTGGATCAATACCTATGATTTTGATATTGGGATTCTTTTCTTTCAGAAAGCGCCCTGCACCGGAGATCGTGCCGCCGGTTCCAATCCCGCACACGAAGTAGTCTATCTGTCCGCCGGTTTGATTCCACAGCTCCGGCCCGGTTGTCTTGTAGTGAGCCTCAGGATTTTTCGGGTTGTAATACTGATTGGCAAGAATCGAATTGGGCGTTTCGCGGACGACTCTCTTTGCAACTTCCGTGTAGCTTTCCGGTGAATCGTGTGGTACGGCAGTCGGGGTGACGATCACTTCCGCACCGAATGCGCGAAGGAGGAGAATTTTCTCTATACTCATCTTATCGGGCATCGTGAAGACGCACTTGTATCCTTTCACTGCCGCAGCGATGGTAAGACCCATTCCCGTATTGCCTGATGTTGCTTCGACGATGGTACCACCAGGCTTCAAACGTCCTTCGCGTTCGGCGTCTTCAATGATTTCGATTCCAATTCGATCCTTGACCGAGCCGCCGGGGTTGAATGATTCGACCTTGACAAAGGTATGACCCTTGAACCCACGCACAATCTTGTGAAGGCGAACCAACGGGGTGCGACCGATTGTGCCGAGAATGGTTTCATGAAAATCGATCTTTGAGAGATCTTTCAGCATGAGATTGAACTCCGGTGAGTGAGCAGTGAATGGACAACGTACGATGCAAATATATCATTATTCAGGACGATTTGAAAGTGGAATCTCGCTCTGATGGTTAGAGGATAAAGATGAATCAACATCGGAATTTCGTTTGACATTCTCAACCGACTTCAGTAGTATTCACTCGCTCGAAGCGTTCTTATCCTGACGATTGGAGGCAACATGAGAAAGTCCGTGCTTTCAAAGATAATCGAACAACTGAACAAATATCCTCTGGTTGTCGGCGCGATCGTTATCTACGGCTATTACCTTACGGTAACAATAGATTTTTTCAAGAAGTCAAGCAATGGACAATTCTCGCTGCTAGATTTCGTTCTTCAGTTCGATTCTTTGATTTGGATGTGGTTGGTGGCGTATGTGTTTGTGAAATTGCAGCAGGCAAAAGAGAGGTCAACGACTGAGGAACATAGTAAAGTCATTGCTCAAGCAAAAATCCAGAAGGCCACCATTGCTTCCAATCTCTTGGGTGAGATAACGGCACAGCTTCAAGATACAATCAACAATCCGCTTGCGATCATTCGAACATCAACGAGTGACCTTCGGAAGAAATTTGTCGCCGATTCTGAAATGGTTCGCCGCCTTGATCTGATAGATAGCTCCTTGCGGCGCATTCATGATGCGATCAAGGATGTTACCATATTTCAATCGACTCAATTGCTCGAAGAACTCAATGAGAAGGCTACTTAAGTAACTGATGTTACGCAACGATCAATTTTTCCTGTTCGAAACTATCTTAGAATATTCCACCGGACTTGGTTCATTTGAATTTGTTTTAGTCCCGTTAG
>JANONN010000247.1:0-5230 GCA_031420835.1 Ignavibacteriales bacterium
GTTCGTGCCGGGAAGGAGTTCATGGCTCAACTGCCGCATTCTCGCGGCGCGAAGCGCCGGGAGAACGTCCAAGCTCAGCCGCGCCGCTTTTCGGCGTCGGCTGGAGCGCCTTGTTGGGCGTTATCAGTTGACGATGCTTCCCATCGTGCCTGAATCGTATCGGCAGAAAGGTCCGCTCCGCAGTCCCATTCGACAAAGTATCTGCCGTTGTGAACGCGTTCGAATTCACTTCTGTCCTTGAGCGGCGCAAAGGCCTCTGATTCCAGGTAAGGCTTTACGTCAAAGGCACCTGCTTTTCCATCTTCTGCTTTGATGTACAGCGTGTAATTATCTTTGGGAACAATTTCTACAATGTTCATTGGTCAAGTCCTCGAATGGGGAACGGCTTCTTACCATTAACCGCCAATTGCCAATCAGCAAGTAAATCATCTTGATGTATTTCAATCCATGCGGCGACTAACTTGTGCTTCTTTGGTGGCAGTTCGCCTGCTAATACGACACCATCCGGAATGGAGTACACGGCTACGTGACCTTGATACTCAGCATGGATATGCGGCACATTGTGCTTATCCGTATCATAGAAAAACATCCGAATAAGAATGCCATAAAACATCGAGATTGTCGGCATGACAATGATCTCTCCTGTTATGCCCAAACACTACTCAAACCGCGACTGGATGAACGGAGACGCGTTGCCTTGTTTTCCCAACGCGCTCAAATTTCACGAAACCGTCAGAGAGTGCAAAGAGTGTATCGTCGCTGCCAATGCCTACGTTGATGCCAGGGTGCATCTTCGTTCCACGTTGACGAACCAGAATGCTTCCCGCCGTCACCAATTGACCGCCGAAGCGCTTCACGCCCAAACGTTGAGAATTGCTATCTCGTCCGTTCCGGGAACTGCCACCACCTTTTTTATGTGCCATAATCTATTCTCCTAAAACCGATCGTTCGTAGAACTTTTGTCAGCAAAAAGTTTATGGATAACCTAATGCGCCTTCCTCTTTTGATGCCGTTCATCGAGCTTAACCCACAAGGTAAGGAGGCCGCTTACAATAACAAGGAATATTCCCAACCATATCAATGGTTCCATCTTCCGCTTACTCCTTTGGATGTACAACAAACGCAAAGCCGACAATCACAATCGACAGACTCGCCCCAACAAGGAGAGTTGGAATCGACCACGTTTGGTCCACGTATTGCTTTACTATGCTCGCCGCAAAGAACAGCTTGCTAACATCCGACAAATACTTCGCGATAAACTCTCGACGTTTTGGCGTGAACACGAGGTCTAGGAAATCCTTGTGATCTCAATTTCCGTGTACTGCTGTCGATGACCGCGCCGCACCTTGTAACCCTTCCGCTTCTTCTTTTTGTACACCACAACCTTGTCGTCTTTGATGTGCTGAAGTACGGTTGCCTCGACAAATGAGCCGGAGAGTGTAGGTTTGCCGACTTTGGTTTCATTGTCGCTGCCAAGAAGAAGAACCTTGTCAAACTTCACCTTCGCTCCAACTTCCGCCTGAAGCTTCGGCACAAACAATTTGGTTTCCGTCTCGACCTTGAACTGCTGACCAGCAATCTCAACTACTGCATACATAACTTTGACCTTCTAAGTGATTTATTTCAAATGGGCTTACAACGTAGCGAAAAAGCCGAAGAAAGTCAACGAGAATTTGGACACAACCAACTCAGAAAATATGATTGTCAATATATAGCGGCTACGTACTTCCAACTTGAATCACATCATCCCCAAACTTCTTACGCAGCTTGTCAACGGCTTTCAATACCTCGGATCGTCGCGGGTCGACAAAAAGATCGAGTTCTTGCTGACGTTCATCGACGAGACTGGAGAGTTTTACACCAAGGAGCCGAAGTGGCAATCGGCCTGTGTAATTCTTCAACAGTAGTTCTCGAACGACATGAAAAATGACCGGGTCGTCGTTGGATGGAGCAATAGTCCGTGCCCGCATCACTGTCGTGAAATCCGAATAGCGGATTTTGAGGGTGATTGTGCAGGCCTTACACTTCTTCTCTCTGACAGTGGAGGACACTTCCTGAACGATCCCGTATAAGACTTTTTCGAGTTCAGCGCGGTCTTTGATGTTCCGAGCAAATGTCTCTTCATGGCTAATGCTCTTACGTCTGTGGGAAGTGTGAACCGTTGTGCTACCTTCACCATTGGCGACGCGGAAAAACCAGACGCCATGGGCTCCTAACAAGTGCTCCATTTTTTCCTGAGAACTGTTCTGCAAATCACTGATTGTCCGGAAGCCATGTTGTTTCAGGCGGGCTTCGCTCACCTTCCCAACCCCGGGGATTGACTCGACCGGAAGCGGAGCAAGAAACTGCTTTTCTTCTCCGTGCGGAACAACGCAAAGTCCATTCGGCTTGACGGTTCCCGCGGCGATCTTCGCAAGTATTTTGTTTGATGCTAAGGCAATCGTGCAGGGGAGTTTGAATTCATCCCACACGAGTCGTTTCAACGTGTGCATGAAGTGGGGAAGATCGTCCTCATAGAGCGATTCGCAACCGGTGAAATCCATGTACATTTCGTCAATCGAGGCGCGTTCAACTACCGGAGCAAAATCGAGCATTCGCTTGTAGAGGCGGTTGGAGTAGCCTGTGTAAGATCTATAATCGCCACGAACGATGATGAGGGTGGGACAGAGGCGAAGAGCTTGAGCTGCTGGCATGGCCGAGCGGACGCCAAACGCGCGCGCTTCGTATGAAGCTGAGGCAACTACGCCTCGTCCTTGTGGCGATCCACCAACAACGACGGGCTTTCCGATGAGCGCAGGATTCTTGATCCGCTCGACCGAGACATAGAAGCAATCAAGATCGAGATGGGCGATGTATCGTTTCTGATCGGTCATTGGCAACTGGAACAGGCTGCGCTCAGGCAACTCATTTTCACTTTTTGGTCAGCCTCGACGTTATGAAACGGTTCTTCAAAAATGTGTCAGTGTTGCGTATCAGAAATACATGGAATGAATCAATAAACACTTTGTCATGCCCGCGGATTTTAAGCGGGCATCCGCAGTATGGAATCCCGACAAAAACATTCGGGAATGACATGGCTGGTCTGGGATGCTTTTACTTATTCACGTTATTATTGTGACACAACATTAGAAAGGCTTCTCTAATCGATAAGTGAGAGCTGAAACAAGTTCTCCGCCCTCCCGTAGTTGGAAGGGAGAATCATGGCAAAATTCCTTCTCTGGTTAATACTGCTTCTGCTTTGTTGGCCTCTGGCACTCGCCGCCCTCATCCTCTATCCGTTTGTTTGGCTTTTGCTTCTCCCGTTCAGGCTCGTTGGGATTGCCGTTCATGGCGTTTTCGCATTCCTGAAAGCGATCATCTTCCTTCCTTCGCGCATCTTCAAGTTGGTTACTGGAGCGAAGTCGTAGCATAATCTGGCACATGCGGTTTTTTCCGCCATGATCGGATGAGTGCCGTTGCAAGCATGCAAATGACCGCGCCGCCCGCTGCAAGCGCCATATCTTTCTGTGCGTCCCAAACGTCACCCTGTGTACCGAGATAAGCGTCCCCCGCTTCTGGACTAACAATGAGGGCGACCAACATTTCAATAATCTCAAAGGCGCCGCTGAAGGCGAGTGTAACGTCAAAGGGAAGATAGTACGCAAAGAACCCTCTTGTGTGCGCCACCCGAAGAAAAATCTCCCGAATCGGATATGCCATCAGCAACCCGAAGCTGAAGTGAACGACGCGATCGAAGTGATTGCGTGCGAATCCAAACCAGTCCTGCATCCAAAAACCGATCGGCGTCTCTGCGTAAGTGTAATGTGCACCAATGGCGTGCAGCGACATGAAGAGCGTGACTAAAACGTACGATAAATCGGAAAGTGGAAAACGCTTGTAGGTTAATCCGAGGGCGGGCACGAACAAGACGACGAGGATGTTCTCTAACATCCAATCGGTGTGATAGACGGGATTGACGGCAGCAACGATCCAGACGATCACGTAGACGACACAAAGACCTTGGAGGAGGCGGTTCTCCCGGAAGTTGGGTCGGATGCGCATAGTGGATGTTGTGAACATACATACCCTCCTGACTGCCCGTTAACGGAGTAAACCGTCAGGCAGGCGTGCGAAAGTGGATTTGTTTTATTACATTGTGGCCGCTCGGTGAGCAATCTAACGATCTTCAATCTCTGTAGCAACACAAGGAGTATCGCGTGCCCATTGAATCAATTGACATCCCACTTCAGACAACGATGCCAGAGTTTGAACTTCCTGATCCAGATGGGAAGAAATACGTGACCGATCAACTTTACGGTCCAAAAGGGTTGATCGTGATCTTTACGTGTAATCATTGTCCTTATGCAAAAGCAGTGTGGGCAAGAACAATCACACTGTCTCGCTACGCAGAGTCGCTCGGCATTAACACGGTCGCGATCAATCCCAACATCCATCCCGATTATCCCGATGACAAACCAGAAGTGATGAAGAAGAAGATCAAAGAATGGGGTATTCCATTCCCGTATCTCATTGATGAATCGCAAAAGATAGCTGCATCCTTCAAAGCACAGTGCACGCCGGATATCTTCTTGTTCGATTCGGCGCATCAGCTTGTCTATCACGGTCGCGTGGATGACAACTGGCAGGATGAGTCAAAGGTTACACATGAAGAATTGAAAGAAGCAATTACGGCTCTCGCAAAAGAAAGGCCCATCAGCGAAAAGCAATTCCCGTCACTTGGATGCTCGATCAAGTGGCGCGTCAACCCGTATAGCTAATGCGGAGTGCGGAATGCGGAATGAAGAATGAAGAATGGGAAGCTTCCGCGTAGTTGTGAAGGTCCGAAGGATTCCCTTGGAGAGTTGTAGGGTGAGCGTGTGTGGTGGGATTCCTGAACAAAACCGAGCTACACATCAGCGGAAGTGACGGTCAACTTGAATAACTAACGGATGTTACACCGTGCCTGCGGCAGGCAGGCAAAACATGCTCTGCACCCCATTCAATGACGTAGTATCTATGTCACTCCCCCGAAAGGGGTCCTTCGGACTAAAGGAGTTTGATCCCGACAAGTCGGGAGTGGTTCATTCAATTACAAATATAGCATCCCTACGAGATTACGTTGAAAAATAGGTCAAAATATAGCCAATAGTACGGTATGCCGTGCCTGCGGCAGGCAGGCAAAAAGCTCCGATAGGAGCGACATATTTGTAGCAAGCACAATAGCGAAACAATTTAAACCCCGTAGGGGTGA
>JANONN010000248.1:0-5611 GCA_031420835.1 Ignavibacteriales bacterium
CTTTGAGCCAACGGCGGAGAACATCAAGAGTGGCAAGTATCCCTTGAGCCGCCCTCTCTACTTTTACACACGCAACAAGCCAGCGGGTGCCCTCAAGGCATTTATTGATTGGACCTTGAGCCGGGACGGACAGGCGCTGGTCACTGAGGTTGGTTATTTCCCAGTCAAATGAGGAACGAATCACTTTCGTTATTGAACCATGACACTCAAGCAAACAGAACGACATTTCTTCTTCGAGCTCGCGGAGAGATTTCTTCCGCACGCAGAGAACGATCAGAAATGTGCCTCCATTTAGTGCACGCATTGTGCTAACGATTATGGGCGTGGTTACAGCAATAATCAGTGTGCTTTGTCCGCTCAGCGAGCAGTGTCTTGACTAAACCAGAAGGAGTCCTCCACACACCGATGGAAAAACCGGTTGCTTCCGAGACAGCAACAACTTCCGGAACAAAGAGCCTGATGCACGAACAGGAGGCTGTCTCGAGAAGCGTAACCAATCCATCCCAGAGTTCACTTCGACCGCGGTTTCGCTTTTCGGACTTCGTCGCTGAGAAGCTTATCCTCCTCACGTCGCTCGGCTCGCTTGGGTTTATCGTGCTGATCTTTGCCTTTGTCTTTCGTGAGGCTTCATCACTTTTCTTCGACCCCCTGATTCGGATGGAAGTGTCGTGGGGGAATCTTCTTTCCTCCACCTGGCAACCGGTTTCAGATGAGGCGAAATACGGACTTCTCCCGTTGCTCGCCGGGACCTTCAAGGTCACAGTCATCGCAGTGTTGATCGGTGCACCTATCGCGGTATTGTCGGCGCTCTTTACTGCTACGCTCGCGCCGAAATGGGCGCGTGAAACGATGAAGCCCGCGATCGAAATTCTTGCCGGTTTCCCTTCTATCGTCATCGGTTTCTTTGCACTGACGACGCTCGCGAGCATCATTCAGTCGCTGACCGGAACCGTATTTCGACTCAATGCATTCGTGGGCGGATTGGCTCTTTCGTTTGCCGTCATTCCGATCATCTACACGATCTCCGAAGATGCGCTTACGGCAATCCCGAAATCTTTTCGGGAAGCAAGCCTGGCACTTGGAGCAAGTCGGGCGCAGACAGCGTTTCGGGTCTTACTGCCTGCAGCCACTCCTGGAATCTTTGCAGCAATTCTTCTCGGTATCGGCCGCGCGTTTGGGGAGACGATGATCGTTCTCATGGCTACCGGCAACGCACCGATGTTGTCCTTCGGGCCATTTGAACCGGTGCGCACCATGACAGCAACGATCGGCGCAGAAATGGCGGAAGTTGTGTTTGGCGATTCACATTACAGCGTTCTCTTCCTTATCGGATTGATTCTCTTTATGTTCACGTTTATTATCAATGGGATTGCCGAGTTCGGCATTCGGCAACGCTTGCTAAAACGGTTTCAGGGAGCCTCGTGATGCAGACTTCGGCGAGCTCAGTCGAGTCGCGGGAATCTTCGACCTTGACACCCCCTCGACTCGACACCATTGTCGTCGCACTGGCTGGATTCTCAGCCGTGCTGATCGTGGCGATCGTGCTTTTCATCCTCAGCGATATCACTCTCGGCGGCATGGAGCGACTGACGTGGGAGTTTCTGTCGGCGGAACCACGTCATGGAATGACCGAAGGTGGTATTTTCCCAGCAATTTTCGGAACGTTCCTCCTCGTCATCATCATGTCTGTTGCCGGAGTGCCGGTAGGAACAGTCACCGCAATTTATTTGGCCGAGTATGCGCGCGAAGGGTCGTTGGTTGCCAAGCTGATTCGCTTCGCCGTGAAAACACTCGCGGGCGTCCCTGCAATCGTTTTCGGTTTGTTTGGGTTGGGATTCTTTATTCAGTTTGTTGGCACAGGAATGGATCAAGCATTGAGCGGCGGCGAAACTCTCAAGTGGGGACAACCGAACATCCTTTGGGCGAGTCTTACCATGGCATTGCTCACGCTTCCCGTTGTCATCGTGTCTGTCGAAGAATCGCTCAAAGCTGTGCCGCGGGAAATCCGCGAAGCAAGCTTTGCGCTCGGTGCAACGCGTTGGCAGACAATCTGGAGAGTTATCCTTCCAAACTCGTTGACGGGAATCCTTACCGGCGGAATTCTCGCTGTCAGTCGCGGCGCAGGAGAAGTGGCTCCAATCCTCTTCACCGGTGCGGCCTACTTTCTACCCCACTTACCCACTTCGCTCTCCGACCAGTTCATGGAACTTGGCTATCATATCTACATCATGGCGACGCAATCCGTGGATGTCGAAGCGACAAAGCCATTACAGTATTCAACCACACTCGTTCTTTTGCTCCTGACTTTCGCATTGAACTTCTCAGCAATTTTCTTACGTTACAGGGTGCGAATGCGTTTGCAAGCCTCATAACACCATGACTCACGAACAGCCAAAAATAGTTGTTGAACATCTCAATCTGCATTACGGCCACAAACAGGCGCTCAAAGACATCTCTCTCTCAGTCTCTTCCAACCGAGTCACTGCATTGATCGGCCCATCGGGATGTGGCAAATCTTCCTTCATACGGACGCTCAACAGAATGAACGATCTGATTGACAGCGCACGCATCGAAGGAAGCGTTATGATTGATGGACACGACATCTATGGCAACTCCACTGACGTCATCGCTCTCCGCAAGAAGGTGGGAATGATCTTCCAGAAGTCGAATCCGTTTCCGAAATCCATCTACGAGAACGTTGCTTTTGGGCCACGCATCAACGGTATTACGGAGAAAGCAGCGCTCGATGAAATCGTACAACGCAGCTTGAAGCGCTCGGCGTTGTGGGAAGAGGTGAAAGACGATCTCACCAAAAGCGCGCTGACACTCTCCGGAGGACAGCAACAACGCCTCTGCATCGCGCGCGCACTCGCCGTTGATCCAGATGTGTTGTTGATGGACGAACCTGCGAGCGCCCTTGATCCCATATCCACTGCGAAAATCGAAGAACTTATCCATGAGTTGAAACAGAATTACACGATTGTCATTGTCACCCATAACATGCAACAAGCCGCACGCGTGAGCGACTCCACCGCTTTCTTTTACATGGGCGAGCTTGTGGAATTTTCCGAAACCAAGATCCTCTTCACTCATCCTCACAAGAAACAAACTGTGGATTACATTACAGGTCGTTTCGGTTAACCGTTCGAAACGCCGACAAACATTTACAGGGACTCTATGCCAAGACATTTCGAACAACAACTTGAACAACTTCGCACCAATATCATAAGGATGGGAAGCCTTGTGGACGAGCAAATCGAGCTTGCCATCAAAGCTCTGCTCGAATCGAACTCTGAGCTTGCAGCATTCGTGATCGGGCGCGACAAAAAGGTAGATGAGTTCGATAATTTGATTGACTCCCAATGCGAGCAGATTTTCGCGCTCACGCAGCCCGTCGCGGTTGACAATCGGCTCATCATGGCCGCGCTCAAAATAAACAATGAATTGGAGCGCATCGGAGATATTGCTGTGAACATTGCCGAGCGTGCTGAGTCGCTACGCGAACACACGGAGTTTCTGAAGAGTACCAAAATCACAATAATGGCTTCCGTTGCAAGGACAATGGTTGCTCGTGCTATTGACTCCTTTGTGAATAACGATCCTGAAACCGCCAGAAAGGTCTGTGCTGAAGATGACGTGGTAGATGATCTTGATAACGAGATATTCCACCAGCTTGTCCACCAAACAAAAGAGGCGCCCGGATTGATCGAGCCTGCGGCCCACATCATGATGCTCTCGCGACATCTCGAACGGCTTGCCGATCACGCCACAAACATCGCGGAGGATGTAGTGTTTCTCGTGGACGGGAAGATCATCAAGCATCACGCGGCAGACGGACATTCGCATCAAGAGTGATTGCTATTTTCTCTCCTCTCCCCTTCCTCTGAAGGAGTCCATTCGGACTTTCCATCTGAAACAAGATTGATTCAACCTACGTAAGCAGCATCTATAAGCTCCCGATTCTTCGGAAGCTCACAACAACGTACCCATCTTGGAGGGAAGTGAACCTATGATATTCCGCAATGTGCTACTTATTCTGTTCATGGCATGTCTGAGCGGCGCAACATTCGCTAGGCAAGAGAACGCCGAAAGTGCACGAAAGCTTTATTCGGACGGCAGCTATGCTGAAGCAAAGAAGTCCTTTGAAGCGATCCTGAAGTAAAGATAAGAAGAACGCCGAGGGGCATTACTACCTTGGGCGCATTTATCTCAGGCGCGACTTCTTTGATGAAGACGAGGCTGTGGATCACCTTGAGGAAGCAGTTGATCTAAGTCCGAACAATGCCGACTACCACTTCGCTCTCGGTGAAGCATTGGGCGCGAAGACGACTCGCGCCGGAATGCTGAAGCAAGCAATGCTGGCACCAAGGATCAAAAATGCATTTGAGAAAGCCGTACAACTTAATCCTAAACATTTAGGTGCAAACATTGGGCTTGCCCAGTACTACTCGCAAGCTCCTGGCTTCATGGGTGGCGACATGGAAAAGGCGATGGTCCTTGCAGACGTCGTCCTTTCTCTTGATGAGTATCAAGGCCACCGGCTGAAAGCACAGATCTACGAACGCGACAAGAGAGCGGACAAGGCCGAACAAGAATGGAAGATACTCTCAAGCAAACAACCGAAAGATTGGCGTGTCTGGAAGAATCTCGGCTACTTCTACCTCCGCACTAATCGCGCTGAAACTGCTGTTGGAGCGCTCGATAAGTATGTCGCGTTGAAACCGGACACCGCCGATTCGTACGACAGCCGCGCGGAGGCGTTTCTTAAAATGTCAAAGTTGGATGAAGCCGAGAAAAGATCTTCGAAAGGCGCTTGACCTCAACAAATCATTCGCTCCATCTGTTGAGCGGCTTGCCCAGGTCCTCGAACTGAAGGGGCAGAAGAAAGAAGCGCGCGAAACGTATCAGTGGTATCTAACCTTGGAGAAGGACGAGACGAAGCGGAAGCAAGTGGAGAACAAGTTGAAGACGCTGCAATAGTTTCAATTTACGTAACTACTCAGTGTCCTGTTGTTGAACAAATCAGCAAGCTGTCATTCCCGCGGATTTTAAGCGGGAATCTTTCCTTGTCAAATGTACGATTCCCGACTACAGCATTCGGGAATGACAAGGTTAACGTTGGCGCTGTTGCATCGACAGAAAGCATGCTGAGCAGCAGCTACCAATTTACGGCAGATTTTGCTACATTCGTTCCATCATGAATAGGAATGAAGCCCGGGAGAAGATTCACAACTTAGTTCGCCTCTTTCAGGCGGAGAAGCAGGACAGAGCAAATGAAGCGGAGACTCGGCTCCGGTTCATTGACCCCTTCTTTGAGGCGTTGGGTTGGGACATCCGCAATCCGAAAGAAGTTCGTGTGGAATCCGCTCTTACCCCGAAATGGCGCACTTCGGGGCTTGCCCGCTCCGACTCCACGAGACCCGATTATCGTTTCCTGATCGACAACAAGACAAAGTTCTTCGTCGAAGCGAAGAAACCTTCCGTCAAACTCACCGATCTTGCCCCGATCTTTCAAGCTAAGTCGTACGGATTCAGTTCGAAGGTTCCGCTTGTTATCCTTACAGACTTTCAAGAGTTCCGCCCGTTCAGAACATTAGCCCGACCGAAGCTC
>JANONN010000249.1:0-3575 GCA_031420835.1 Ignavibacteriales bacterium
ATCCATTCCGTTCGTTCCGCCGATTTCTCATCTTCAAGCCAGCGATACGGATCGGCGACCTTTACGCCAAAGTAAGTGTCAACGACATCACCTTTCTTTGTCGTTGGGTATTTCAGGCTTTGGGCAGTAACAGAGAGCGAAAGGAATGCGAGTGCGAAAATGAAAATGCTGATATGGCGAAGAGTACGGTTTCTTGTTTGCATTTCTTAGACCTCCTCTATATGAGAGATTGGCTGAGTAGTTACCCAGTTTGGTAACTGGACATCATTGTGAAGACCCCCTGTAGTCCCCCTAAGAGGGGGACGGTTTTCATTCTCAGATTTGAACTGAGAGAAAAATCCGATCCCCTCACTGGGGGAGAGTCGGAGTGGGGTCTCATGGAATACCGTCTGTGTTCCATCAAAAAACGTTCAACACGAGAGTACGCTAAGTAGTTACCCCGTTTGTTTCTTTCTCAACGTGTCGATCAACTTCCATTCCTTCATCTCGTCCTGATATTTCCAAAAGACCCATCCGTCGGTCGCTTTACCGTTTCGAACATGTGAACCAGCCGACGACGGTGATCCAAACACTTGGCCGTTGAGGATGATCCTTCCTTGTTCATCCACGCGTGCGCTGTATTCTACTTTTTTGTACCGAGCGCGCAATTCGGTATTCGGTGGAAAGAATCCAGCGAGCGCAGGCGTGCGTGGCTTAGGAGAAGTCGTTCTCTTTTTGGTGGATCTCTTGTCCGCCTTAGGCGGATTCGATCTCTTTGTTCGCCTCAGAATACTCTCGCGCTTCTCTTTATCACCAAGCTCCATCAAATCTTCCAACTCGGAGAGGAGGTTCCTTGAGCTGATAAACTTTCCCGTTTGCACGTTCCCCTTTGGTTCGGCAATGTGAAGAACAAGAGCCTCCAGTTCCTTCAAATGCTCGACATCTCGGATAAGATAAAGGCTGAATGTATCCCATTTGTCAGCGTGCTTGTCTTTGAGATGGTACTTCACTCTGCCGCGCAGATCTTTGGCAAGGCCAACGTAGTACAGGCGATTCCTCTTATACAACGCATAGACGCCATGATGTTTTCCGACCATCTCCGTGATCTGATCGTGATAGTCGTCGAACACTGCGCTGGAAACATGCTCAAGGTAACTGGAAACGAAGCCCTTCATCGTGTCATCCCCTTTGGGTTCGTGTTTGGTTTTGGCTCAATATCTGAAGGCAACGGCTTCTTGGACCCCCTCGTCCTTATTTCGCAGGGTATCGTCATGGCAACGTTTGGGCAGACCGCAAACTAAAACTTCTCAGGCCGGAGGACTTCGACATCCGAGAGATAGATGATCATCGCATAGTGCTGATAATAGTTCGCTGCGCAGTGCTCTGTAATTCTCTCCGCCACTTTGTCGTCACAGATAACATCAATCTGGATGTTCCGGTTCTGATCCCAATCCCCTTTTCGGGCACCATGCGCTCCTTTTCCCCCCACTTCAAAGACCGTGTGACCTTTCGCGCCGAGTCGCTCGATATCCTCGACAAGGGTCGTTTCCAAAGCTGCTTCAGTAACAATTGTGAGTTTCTTTCGTCGCTCCATAGTGACCTCAATATATCAGCGTGGCCATCCAATAGTAAAGAGGGATGCCGACGACTACGTTGAACGGAAACGTCACTCCCAACGCTGCCGTAAGGTAAAGTGTTGGATTTGCTTCCGGCAGGGCGATGCGCATGGCGGCAGGTGCGGCAATGTATGATGCGCTTGCAGCGAGTGTCGCCAGCACGGTCGTTCCACCCACAGACAATCCAACGCCCCATGCCGCAAGAATGCCCAGAGTGGCAGAGAAAACCGGCATTGCCATCCCAAAGAAAACGAGAAACAGTCCGGTTCGTTTCAAATCCACCAACCGATTCGACACAACCAAACCCATTTCAAGCAAGAAGAACGCAAGCGCGCCTTTGAATGGATCGAAGAAGACGAGCTTGACCGGCGCAATGCCCACCGGACCCAGGGCATACCCCACGAGCAATCCAGCCACGAGAAGGTAAATACTCTTTCCAAAAAAAACTTCGTGCGCGAGTTTGGAGTAAGAGACGGGTCCGCGCGCGGCCTTCACGCGAGCAATGAGGATTCCTACTGCAATCGCCGGAATCTCCATGAGCACCAAGAGAACCGTTGTATATTCTTCGTAGCTGATCCCAAGGCGGTCGAGGAATGTAAGGACAACCGCATAGGTAACGGCGCTGACCGAACCGTAGTGCGCTGCGATCGCCGCCGCATCGGCGCGACTGAATTTCCCGAGCCGGCGGAGGATCGGATACGCAATAGCTGGAATGATCAATCCCAAGCCGATGGCGCCCACTGAAGGGACCAAAACGGTGGAGAGGTTCGCTGTCGCAAGTTGCACTCCCCCCTTCAAACCGATGGCGAGAAGGAGATAGATGCTGAGCATCTCGTAGATCGCTTCCGGCAACCGAATATCGGTCCTTGAAATACCGGCAATGATACCGACGAGGAAGAAGAGGACTGTTGGATCGAGAAGGTTTTCAATCATGGAGAAGAGTGAATCGGGTGATCATGCTTTCGGTCGAAGGGAAAATTACACAAAAGTCGGTTGGAAACAAATTCTGGAATACGCCTGTTTGTTCGAATCCCACACTTTTACTTTGTCCGCCACGTTCAAACTCTTTGGCTTCCATGAACTAATCGAGGTTTCCATACGACTTCGCTTCCTTGCTCTCACGAGTTTCGTTCTCCTCCTGTTATCTGCAGCCACAACCTTCTCTCAATCGCAAAGCCCTTCACGCGGCTGGCTGACTGTAGATACGATCATGCACTAGGAAACCTTCTTCCGAAAGGGGAGCCAGAGGAGAAAGAAAAACATGAGTGCAAGCACATCACCGATCAGCACATACGCGGGCCATTGTCCCATGAAATCGAGAAGAGACGCGCCCGCAGGTCTCTCACACAGGTACATGTAGTTCGTGTCGAAGAGTGCGTTGAAAAGACCTATCAGCAACGCAAAGACGTTCAGGTAGCCAAAGGCTCTCCACATCGAACCCGGTCGCAGGGACAATTGCTTTCTCCAAGTCAAAAAGAGAATGGCCGCGATGACACCACCGTGCGCAAGAAAAAATTGGAAGAACGCATACGAGAAGGGGGGACCCGAAAGATCGGGCGTCAGGACGGCCATCGAAGTGCCGGCGAGTCCCCAAAAATAGGCAAGCTCGAAACTCCAGGGCTTGAGAGAGAAACATGTGAATATCGTTAGCCAGAGCGTCGCATCGCAGAGGTGGAGGGGCAGCCCCAAGGGAAAGTTTATCCAACCTTGATGCACCTTGTAGCCGTACCAGATCAGCTCGTTCACGAGCAGCACAAAACCAAGGGCCAGGCGGATTCTTCGCGTGATTCGTTCATCCTCGCGCGACCACGCCGCAAGAAGCGCTGCAACCGCGGGGATTGCGGCAAGCATCAGAACATGAGGAACGCCGAAAAGTTCAAACATAGGACAAAGGCTCAGCGTGACCACGTGAGATAGTATGTATATGTGTTTCTGAGTAACTGATGTTACGCACGAAGCGACTTCTACCCGTTCACGAAG
>JANONN010000250.1:0-4527 GCA_031420835.1 Ignavibacteriales bacterium
CGAACTGCTGCTCGTAGGCGCGCTTGGTCCGGAACGACCCGAAGCTTGGGCAGGTCATCCGCAAGGTTTGAAACAAATTCTATGTTCTTTACTTTTTTCCCATAGCGAACAATGTTTAACGCATCGTGCAAGACCTGATGCAAATCGGTAGGCTTCACAACGTATGTGGACGGTCGGGAGAAATCAACAAGGTCCCGGATGATCCGTGCGATGCGGTTGATCTGGTTCTTGATCATTTCCAACTTCTCAATCGCAAACGAATCATGCGTCGTTCGCTGAATAACTTGCACCAATGATGAGATTGACGTCAGCGGGTTCCCAACCTCGTGTGCAATGCCGGCCGCTAATGTGCCGATCGCTTCCATTCTCTGTGAGCGTACGAGTTGTTGCTCAAGGATCTTCTGACCCGTGATGTCGCGATGCGCTCCGAGGAAGCCCACAACAGCCCCATCCGCGTCAATGATGGGAGAAAGGACAAGCTCAGTATGGAAGGGCGTTCCGTCTTTTCTTCGGTTCTCCACCTCACCCACCCACACATTGCCGGCGAGAATATGTTTCCACACCTCGCCCCAGAACGTCTTCGAGTGTTTCCCGCTTTTGAGGATGTTTGGATTGTTCCCTATCAACTCTTCGCGAGAGTATCCGCTCGTTCTGGCAAAGGCCGGGTTCACATACACCATCACTCCCTTCGCATCGGTGATCTGAATCGGGTTAATGGTGTTCTCGATGACGTTCGAGAACCGGAGGAGGTCAAGTTCCTTCTTCCTTTCCTCTGTAATATCACGGACGATCGCTACGCGAAAAGTGCCGAGACTTGAAGCAAGGTTTTTCAAGTCGAATGACACATCCATCATTCCACCGTTAGCCTTCGCGATCTGGGTTATGGTCGTGTTTGCAGATCCGTTCTGGGCGACAAAGTCAAGAAACTCTGATCGGCGGTCGTTTGGAATCAGTTGCTCTATCGTCATGTGCGGGAGTTCCTCCGCTCCGTATTCCGTCCCTTCAGCGGCGGC
Organism: Ignavibacteriales bacterium; assembly: GCA_031420835.1. Taxonomy (GTDB): domain Bacteria; phylum Bacteroidota; class Ignavibacteria; order UBA10030; family UBA10030; genus JANONN01. The sequence goes on from JANONN010000250.1 coordinate 1,014, forward strand.
AAGGTTGTGGTCGATGATCTTATTGCTGCCGTCGAGAACAAAGATCATCTCCGGCATCAGATCAAACACGCGACCATATTTCGAAAGCGGAACCTTCATCGTCTTTCCCTCTGCTATTGGTTGATTAAAGGTACGCATGATTGCAAAGAGAAGAAAGGAGGAGCCTTAGTTCAACAAAAAAGGGAACGAAATCCCCTCGAATGGGAGTCTCGTTCAAGACCGTGCCTGGACGTGTCCACGCATTGAGGCTGCCGTAAGAATTTTCATACGCGCTGTAGTTTAGCTCGGCTTCACTCGAAAGTGCCATCTCCGGCGGTAGAGCCTTGCGAAGTGCAGCGTCAGCGCCGATCGGATAGAACTCTTCCCTCCGAAGTGGACGCTTGTTGATAAACGTATTCTAGTTGCTGTTGAGGAACAGAGATTTGTCAGATGTTTTCTTGGAATCCTTTGTGCATAATCTTAAGTGATGTTACGCAAGCGTGTGATTCATGCTTAGAAATCCGAAATCCTAATATCGAACTCGAAACAAATCCTAAGCACGAATTTCGAAATCCTAGAAAATTGGGCTATTTGTGGCGTTTTGATCATTAGAGTTTCGGATTTGTTTAGGATTTAGTGCTTCGGATTTCGAGCTTTCGTATCGAATAATGCATCCGTGCGTAACGTCAGATCTTAAGTCGGAAGGTTGGACAAATCTGTCCACCCTCCGGTGCCTCGTGAGCCGACGGTTGTTGAGCAACCGCCGGTATCGCTCCGACCAGAAAAAATGCTGAGAGTAAAATTATGATCTCTTCATCACTACTCCGTTCTTGGCAACTAGAATGCCAGGTGGTCTTCCTGTAATTCTTGGAAGAATAATGGCATAGCCTTCCTTCAGCGACCAAACGCTTTTGCAGAAATGACACCCATCTGTGATATCTTCCCAACGCTGGGAAAACTAGTGAGCCTCTCTTCCTAAAGGGGGCAAAACCAAGTGATTCATTGCCCCTCCAAATGGCACGCTTATTGACTTTTTCGCAGAAGAGTCAAACAACTTCATGGAGGAGTTCGTCATGGAAAACCATTGGCAAGAAGTTCGCACGCGGATCTGCCACAAATGCATGGATGGTGATAGTCATGGGAATTGCAGACTACCGGTCGGAGAAACATGTGCCCTCGAATCATTTTTCCCCGAGCTGGTTGATACCATCTCAAAAGTTCACAGCACGTCGTACGACGATTACGTCAAGGCTCTTCGTCTGAACATCTGCAGAACCTGTGCACATCAACTTTCGGATGGCGAGTGCTTCAAGCGCAATGCGCTCGAATGCGCCCTTGATCGTTACTACCCCTTGTTAATCGAAATCGTCGAGGAACTAACAACTGAATTCGGAAAAAGAACGGAACAGCACTCATGACTATGGAAGCCCGTACTGAGGAATTGGAGACAGATCCAAGAAAGAAAGCTCAAACGCAAGAGACCGCCACTATTGACGGGAACGAAGCGACGGCGTACGTCGCACACAAATTGAACGAAGTGATCGCGATCTACCCTATCACACCCTCTTCGACGATGGGTGAATGGGCCGACCAATGGTCGTCCGAGGGACGCAAGAACTTGTGGGGCACGGTACCGGTTGTAGTGGAAATGCAGAGCGAGGCAGGGGCGGCGGGCGCGGTGCACGGCGCACTTCAGACCGGAGCGCTCTCCACAACGTTTACCGCGTCACAGGGACTGCTCTTGATGATCCCGAACATGTTCAAGATTGCGGGAGAACTGACGCCCGCCGTTTTTCACGTTGCAGCGCGGACTGTTGCCACTCACGCCCTTTCGATTTTCGGAGACCACAGCGATGTAATGGCGACACGCTCAACAGGATGGGGCATGCTCGCTTCCAATTCAGCTCAAGAGGCAATGGACTTCGCGCTCATTGCGCAGGCCGCCTCACTCGAGTCGAGGATTCCATTCATTCATTTCTTTGATGGGTTTCGAACGTCGCACGAAGTCATGAAGATCCTCCGGCTCACCGATGACGAGATGCGGGCCATGATTGATGATGAACTGATCCGATGTCATCGTGAACGAGCGCTATCGCCCGATCATCCGGTGCTGCGCGGGTCGGCTCAAAACCCCGATGTGTTTTTCCAGGCGCGTGAGCGGGTTAATCCATATTATGCTGCTTGTCCGGCAACGGTCGCGCGAGCTATGAAACGATTTGAACAGTTTACGGGACGGAAATACGAGCTCTATCAGTACGTCGGAGATCCTGAGGCCGAGCGGGTCATCGTGATCATGGGATCCGGTGCCGGGACGACGGAGGAGACCGTGGAGTATCTCAATGCACAGGATGAGAAAGTTGGGGTACTCAAGGTGAGGCTCTTCCGGCCATTCTCGGTTGATCGCTTTGTCAACGCGCTTCCATCCACGGTCAAGAAAATCGCTGTTTTGGATAGAACAAAAGAGCCGGGCGCAAGTGGAGAACCTCTCTATATGGATGTCGTCACAGCAATCAGTGAGATGTTCACGACAAACCAGACGCCATTCAAGATGTATCCGGTCATTGTTGGAGGTCGGTATGGACTGTCGTCGAAGGAGTACACTCCTGCGATGGTAAAGGGTGTATTTGACGAATTGGAGAACCAATATCCGCTCAATCATTTTACAGTAGGGATTGAGGACGACGTGACCTTTACAAGCATCCCGTACGATCGTGCATTCACCACGGAATCGGATGATGTCGTGCGAGCGATTTTCTTTGGGTTGGGAGCGGATGGAACGGTTGGGGCAAACAAGAACTCGATCAAGATCATCGGTGAAGAGACAGACCGGTTTGCTCAAGGATACTTCGTATTTGATTCCAAGAAATCGGGTTCGACGACTGTCTCGCATCTCCGGTTCGGGCCGCGTCCGATTCGTTCCGCATATCTCATCGAGAAGGCCAACTTCGTCGCGTGCCATCAATGGTTCTTCCTGGAGAAATTCGATGTACTTGAGAAAGCGGGTTCTGGAGGCGCGTTCCTGCTGAATAGTATCTATCCAGCGGACAAAGTTTGGGATCAACTACCGCGGCCGATTCAGCAGCAACTCATTGAAAAAAAGATGAAGTTCTACGTCATTGACGCCTACAAGGTGGCCCGCGAGACCGGCATGGGGGGACGCATCAATACTGTCATGCAGACCTGCTTTTTTGCGCTCTCCGGCGTGTTGCCGAAAGACGAAGCGATCACTGCCATCAAATCGGCGATCAAGAAAACGTACGGTAAGAAAGGTGAGGCTGTCGTTCAAAAGAACTTCGACGCGGTGGACAAGACTCTTGCGAACTTATTCGAAGTCACTGTTCCTGATAGAGTGACGAGTACCATAGAGCTGAGTCCTCCTGTTTCTGAAAATGCGCCCGACTTCGTGCGGCAGGTTCTTGGAAAGATCATCAGTGGCGAGGGTGATAAGCTTCCGGTCAGCGCACTTCCTGATGACGGCACCTTCCCCACCGGCTCACCCAATCCCACCAGCCAGGGCAAGATGGCGCCGGCGCTG
>JANONN010000251.1:0-4636 GCA_031420835.1 Ignavibacteriales bacterium
CTCGGTTGTAATATGTTTCCACTTCGTGGAAATACGCACAACAGACCCTGAAAGGGTCATTTACTTCAGGTCGGGGCAGCGCCCCGACCAACTCAATAGCCAACGACAAGAAACCCTGAAAGGGTGACATACCTGTTTTGCGTAACATCAGATGGTAAGTAGATCATCAAATCGAGCAGTCGTTTTGTAATCGATCTCATTCCTTACCAGCTGATCTTACGCACGGTATCACAAAAAGAAGCAATGTCATGCCCGAATGTTTTTACCCCGTGAGATAATTGTTCAAACGTCATGACCTCTCGTTTTCATTTGGCTATCTCACGGGGTGAGTCGGGCATCTCTCTATGGGATTCCCGCTTAAAACGTGCGGGAATGACAGATGGTTTTGAGGGTTTGCGTAACATCAGTTACCAGCACGACCTTCGATTCTTCTTGGATTGCATCCCTGTTGATCTTGACGCCAAGGTTCTTCAAGTATTCGATGCGACCAGTTTCAAAGTATTGAAGGTAGCTGGCATTATGGACGATGCCTTGCCAGTCGACTTCGAAGTTTCGAACTCGAATCTGGGTTGTGTACTTGAAAATGGACTTATCGATAGTCACTTCTTGAAAACCTTTTTGAAAACGGAAACCGCATCCTCAACGTTTTCCATTGAGACATCCAAATGAAATACAGCACGAATCCTTGTTCGGCCGGCATCCGTCAGAAGCACCCCATTCGACTGAAGTCGCTTCAAGATGCCGGCAGAGGTTCTTTTCGTTTCAGTGACATCAATGATCACGATGTTTGTTTGTACACTTTCCAGATCAATGCTAAGACCCGGAAGTTTGGCCACTTCACCGGCAAAGAATTTTGCTTTCTCATGATCTTCCCGCAAGCGATCCAAGTTGTTGCGCAACGCGTACAGTGCGCCGGCAGCGATGATACCAGCTTGTCTCATTCCACCACCAAAGACCTTTCTGTATCTTTTTGCCGATGCGATGAAAGATTTTGATCCAACCAATGCAGAGCCCACAGGCGCTCCAAGTCCCTTGGAAAAACAAACAGAAATGGAATCAAAATGTCGTGCGTATGCAGCCGGTTTGATGCCTGTGGCAACAGAGGCATTCCAGAGTCTTGCTCCATCCAGATGCATTGAAATGGATTGAGACTGTGTGAAACTTCGGAGCTGCTTGATTATTTCAAGTGGATAAATTGTTCCACCGGCACGGTTGTGCGTGTTTTCCAAGCAGAGAAGTCGAGTGCGCGGCATATAGTACGCCGATGGGCGGATGCTGTTTTGAACATCATCCACCGTCAATACTCCGTGATGTCCTTTCACCGTATGGAGCTGAACATTTGAGAGCAATGAAGGTCCCGCTGTTTCATATTGAAATATGTGTGCATCATACTCCACAATCACTTCATCACCCGCGACCGTGTGAACCTTCAGGGCGATCTGGTTTGCCATGACACCGGAAGGAACAAAAAGAGCCGCCTCTTTCCCTAGTTTCTTAGCGACTTCTTCTTGCAGACGATTCACAGTTGGGTCTTCACCAAACACATCGTCACCGACCGCAGCTTCGGCCATCGCCTGACGCATTCCTGCGCTTGGTTTTGTTACTGTGTCGCTTCGAAGATCAATGAATATGGATTTCTTCATCTTATATCTTCTTGTATTTTCTCGTGCCCGCTGAGATAAGGAATGCAACTGCACCAATCAAACAAAGCTGCCCAAAGAGATCGCCGTGCTTTGTGTAGAAAGTTAGCTCGTTTCCAGATGTGATCACCCCAAAAAGCTGCTGAGCAGTGTACATCGACGTTGCTTGATGAATTCTACCTACCGGGTCGACAAAACCGGAAACGCCTCCATTAGCGCAATGAACCACCCAGCGTCGGTTTTCCACCGCCCGCAATGATGCCATTCCAATATGCTGATAGGCTCCGGAAGTATTTCCCCACCAGCTATCGTTTGTGATCACGGTGAGAAACTCCGCTCCACGAACAACAAACTGCCGGACGAAGTTCGGAAAGATTGACTCGTAACATATCATCGCTGAGAATCTCGAGGCAGTTCCGGACCGTGTTTGAAAGATATACACCAATGTATCTTCTCCTTTTCCCCAACCGCTGATCCCAACCGACCATTTCAATGGCTCAATCAGAAACGGGACTTTCTCAGCGTACGGAACGCGTTCCCCAAACGGAACAAGAACAATTTTCCTATAGATGGGGTTATCCAAAGGGTGTGGCGCGAAGAGCGTGCCTGAGTTGTACGATTCAACATAACGATCTTGTGAACGAAGCAGTTCAGCCGTCACTGGCGCATTCTCTTTGTCGAAGTATTCCGCATGTGGAAGCCCAGAGAAGATCGGAATGCGCATATCATCAACGAAGCGTTGAATTCGCCACCGATACATGTGATTTTGCGGCAACAGAGCGTAGAATGGGATAGCCGTTTCCGGCCAGACAATGAGATCGAGAGAGTCACGCGACAACTCCGATGTCATCTGGAACAAAAGATCAAGTTGTTGCTCGTACGCATCTTGTTTCGAAGCGAAGCCCTCGCCCCACTTTTCCCATGGATCGACATTGGGCTGAACAACGCCGACTCGAAGTTCTTGACCTTTTCCCTGTTTGTCCAAGTCAGCGATCCGCCATGTTCCATATATCCACGGAGTAAGATAGACGAGAAACAGCCCTCCAATCGCCATGAGAGCGTGCCTTGACCGCCATTTCCAATCTCTTGCTGCGGTTCGAATCAACAGAACATATGCCACGATGTTAAAGAGAATCACAATGAACGATAGCCCGTACACGGAAGTAATCTCGGCAATTTGGATGCGAGTAATATCATGCACCTGACCATTTCCCAGAGTGATCCATGGGAACGAAAGTTCGCCCAGTGAATGGACATATTCCCATCCGACCCAAAAGAAACAGAACGCGAGGAGACGGAGCCACAACGAAAGGTATTGACGAACGACGGCGTACAACCAAATGGGGATACTCGAGAGAAGCGGATGAAAGAGCAAGAGTGCGCCACCAGACATCATCAAATACGGATCGCGCCCGTGAGTGAACCCGCCAACCCAGTAGAGGGTAATTCCGTTGAAAACAAACATGGCTACATATCCGTACCGAAAGAACTGAGCAAACGTCGCGAGCCGCTCAAAAAGCAGGAACAGTGGAATGAACCCCGCATAGGCCAGCGTATGGAGCAGTGAAGGGGGAAACGATAGCCCAAGAAAGAGTCCGCTTGCCACGGCAAGCCCGACATTCTGCGCCACAGCGTTCTTTGAATTCGTGGGGTCAGGGAGGAGATTCTGCTTTGTGTTCATTTGATACTTTCTTAAGTTGTTTCCACCATTGTTCTGCAATCTGATATACCGCGATAATAAGCCATCCACATCCGACTCCAATAAGCCCTCCCCCAAGAACATCCGAAGGGTAATGAACGCCAACATAAACTCGAGAGAACGCCATCAACGATGCGAACGCAAAGAATGCCCACAACCATCGCGGCAAGAAGTGCGACAACACAACTGCAGCGGCGAGATTATTCACGGCATGAGATGAGGGAAAGGAATACCCGCTTCCGCAAGAAACGAGCAGTTGAACGTCCGGTAGAACGTGACATGGTCGAGGGCGATCGAAGATGAACTTCACGTACGAGCTATTTAACTGGTCGCTAAACGTGAAGCTTGGAATAAGCATGAGTGCGGCAATTCTCCCCTGCTTGCCGCCACGCAGCAGCAGCAAGAGCCAGAGTGACAAGAGGATGATTCTGCCTGACCAGTGCTTGTTGATATCGGTCAACCATGGCATCACAATGTCCAATAAAATGTTGTGCAACGAGTGATTGATGAAGTAGAAGAGCGAGAGGTCTATAGAGTACAGGAGATCAACCACGAAGGATCTCTTAAGACTTTGCCGCGGGATGATTCGCGGATGTGTGACGCGGGGAGCGTCGTCGATATAAAAGACGGGCAATGACAACCACGGCGATCACTGCGAGAATGCCGGTGACCCCCTTGCTATATGCCTCGAGATAATACATAATGCTCTGCCAGTTTTCTCCAAGTTTCTTTCCTGCTAAGAGAAGAAGGAAATTCCAGGCGAAGGCGCTCGCAAACGAAAGCACGGAAGACCGGACAAGTGACAATTCTGAAACGCCCGCGAAGAAGGCTACAACAGCGCGAGTGCCGGCAAGGAATCTGTTGGCAACGACGATCCAATAGCCGTACACCTTAAACCATTTCTCTACCTTCTTCACGCTTTCAACAGGGATGAACTTGATTTTTCCCGTCTCGAGGATCCTGTCGCCAAACCAATCACCGATCTCATACATCGTGATAAAACCAAGCGTGCTCCCCACTGTTGCTAAAAAGAGGAGAGTCGTAAAATCCACGAGGCCGACACCAACGAGTGATCCGGCTGCAACCACAATGACGTCACTAGGGAACGGGGGGAAAATATTCTCGATGTAAGCAATGGCTGCAACAGCGAAATACACCCAGAAGGGATCCAACTGTGCCAGCTCTTGAATAAATTGTTCCATTTGAGATCCGTTATGAAGTGGTTTCGATGCATGCAACTGCATACGCCGCACATCCCTCCCCACGCCCCACAAACCCCATCCCTTCGTTCGTTGTC
>JANONN010000252.1:0-11412 GCA_031420835.1 Ignavibacteriales bacterium
CGTTGGACGTTCAGGTACTCATCCATTGTCGAATATGTCTTTGTCAATCGCTTGATCGCGGGATACATTTGACGGAGTGTCTCTGTTTTCGGGTCGGCCCCCCCGTCCATAAGAACGAGTGCACGAACACGGTCGCGGACGAGCGATGCCGTGTACACAGATGTTGTTGCTCCAAATGAATGTCCTGCGAGCGCGAAGCTCTTGATCCCGAGCGAATCGGCGAACGCGATAATATCGCGTGCGTGGTAAGCAAATCCGTACCCCGATTCCGGTTTATCGCTATCACACCGACCACGAAGGTCGAGTGCAAGAACCCGATATGTTGGCGAGAGATGCTGAGCGAGAGCCGTAAACGTTCCTTTATGCCCCGTGATGCTGGGGATGCAAATCAACGGTTCGCCCTGCCCCGACCAGTCGTAGTATGCGAGCAAAATTCCGTTGGCTGTAATTCGCTTCATTTGTGGTAGCTTGTTTGTCATTCTCAATCGCTGATGAGTCCGTAGAGCTTCACTATTTCCCTCAACTTCTTTTCATTCTCTCTCGAAAGGGGAGCGAGAGGGAGACGTACTTCAGGAGAAATCTTTCCCATCATACCGAGAGCTGTCTTTACCGGAACGGGATTGATCTCAAGAAAGACGGCGTCGTTCAACGCCATGAGATGATAATGAAGGTCTTGTGCTTCGCGCCATTTGTCTGCAACCACAAGATCATAGAGCCGAGCAACTTCCTTCGGCATCAAATTGCCTGTTGCACTGACGTAGCCCGCTCCGCCGATCGCGAGCACGGGGAAGCAGAGAAGCTCGATCCCGGAATACACAAGGAAGTCGCGCCCGAGCTTTCCGAGTAAACGTGTGATATGGGAAAAGTCGTGATTGGCTTCCTTGATCCCGACGATATTCTTGCAATGATCGCGAAGGCGAGCGACCGTATCTATTTCGAGATTGATGGCGGAGCGTCCGGGGATATTGTAGAGAATCACGGGAATCTCGACCGACTCTGCCACTGACTTGAAATGTTGGTAAAGTCCTTCCTGGCTTGGCCGAACGTAGTATGGCGTTATTAAGAGCACAGCATCCGCCCCAGCTTTTTGCGCAACCTGAGTGAAGTGTTTCGTCTCCTCGAAGTTATTCGACCCTGTGCCGGCGAGAAAAGGCACTCGCTTGTTCACAACCTGTGCAGCGAGTTGAATAACTCGTTCCCGCTCCTGTCGTGTCAGTGCCGTCGGTTCACCGGTCGTTCCTGTTACCGAGATACCGTGGCTTCCGCTTGCGATCTGCCACTCAATAAGCGAGGCAAGCGCCTTCTCATCCACCGCTCCATCGCGAAAGGGAGTGACAAGTGGAACGATGGAGCCGCGAAGATTCTTGGAATGCAATGGTGACATGAGCTATTTCAATTACTTTCTATGGGTTAAGTTCGGGCAAGACCTTCACTCCATGGCCGGCTTCCACATCAGAATATGGGTTAGAGAGTCTGTATTGGACCCGAAGATTCCCAGAGTTCAGGCCTTCGAGGTCCTTGGCAGAAAGACCATTCGGGAGAAAGGAATGCCCTGCTTCGATCCTTGTCCGGATTTGTGCTCGCGCAACTTCTTCCAAAACGCTGCGCGGATGATCTTTGGTTTCTTGAAGAACCTTTCGTGTCATACCACGAACCTGTTTGCTTAAGAAATTGAGAATCGCATCTTTCTCAATTGGAACGTGACCCGAGACGAGAAGACCATACAATCCTGCACTTCCTGCATTCGCAATCGCATCAGGGATGACGATGATGCCCCGCTTGTGAAATGCAATCTCCTCGGCTTCCGTAAAGGGATCGTTGGCCCCCTCAACAATGTATCTTGCTTGAACCCGGTCAACAGCGACACGAACGTGAGATCCTGCAGCAGGTACGAGCACATCAACAGGAAGGTACAGAACAGCATCGCGGTCGGCGAACTCATATTCGTCTTGAAGGTTGTTTCTCTCAACCACCTTTCGCCCCGGAGGAGTTCGGTGGGTGAGCAGCCTTGGGATATCCAGACTTTTTCCTTTCGGGGCGAGAATTGCACCGAGTTCGTCCGAGATCGCAACGATCTCTGCGCCGGCCTCATAAAGAAATTTTGCAGCGCTCCCGCCGACTGCTCCAAATCCTTGAATTGCGACACGCTTCCCTTTCAAACTTTCTCCGCGCGTTTCCAGAGCCTCTTCCGTAGAGGCATAAACAGTCCATCCGGTCACGGCGTTGCTCATGCGCAAGTCAATTGAGTCATCCAAAAGAAGAGATGTGCCGCGGGAGAGGCGTTCAATGCCGTTCTCGACCACCTCATCATGGGGGGTGTAAGCTTTCATCAAAGCGTATTGAGGGTGAGGGATTCCGGCATGATCCCGGCACGCAGCAACGACATCATGCCAATCCGTTCCGAGATCCGATCCCGTTACCCAGCAATTCTGGAGGAACGGCGAAAAGGCATGAATGACTCGGCACAAAACATCGTTGCTTTCCGCAGCCCGTGGATCGAAGCGGATACCACACTTCGCCCCACCAAGTGGAGGCTTTAAAATGGAGAGCTTTACGGACATGGTTGCGGCAAGCTGCCGCATGAGACCCTCACTTACTTCAGGAGCCATGCGGATACCACCCCCAGCGACTCCATGAAAGAACGTATCTACCACGAGCCACGCTTCTGCCCCTGTTGGCGGGTCAGAATAATGGGCTACAAGCATTGGTTCAAACGAGTAAGGGGTCATGGGACGCCGTCGGCGGCAGCGCAGGTCGTTCGGTAAACATTGCGAAATTCCTGAAAAATGTTGTAAGAAGCAAGGATTTCACCCGATTCAGCAATCTTCAAAATTGTCCTATTTCTCTCCTAATAGTTTTGTACTTTCTTATCCGCCAAGAGGCAAGAACTTGTTAATGACCGCTTGATAAGGGGCACATGCACGAAAGGTGGTTAAACCTCGTCGGCCTTCTTGTGTCAAAACCGTGTCTACCAAACAAATCTTAGGATTATCGCAGGAGGAATCATGAAAAAGAAAGCGCTGTTGAGCTTCATACTCTTGGGAACTGGACTTCTCTTGATGGGATGCCAGAAAGAGATCGCCGGACCGGAGGTAGGAGAAAAAGACCTTGCGGCATTGAGAGAACTCATCGCAAGTGAGCCGCTTTTCACAAGCGATGGAATGACGCTCAACGATGGAGATGTCGTTTCGTTTTCTTCAGGTTCGCTCGGCAAAGTTACTACGCCAATCTATCCTCGTGGGTGGGGTCGCAGGATCACAAGCGTTTCAAGAGACGTAGTATTCGATCAGGTGAGCGATACGGTCATCGTTGCCACGATCACACACACCATCACAGGTGAAGTGAAGATTGCCGCGAAGTACTCATTGCAGGACACCTCCATCACCATCATCACCAAGCCTTTGTCGGAAACGACTGTTCGGAAGGTGAAATTCCATCGTATTCGCCGGACGGATGACCCGAAGCAGAACTGGCAGCCACGCGAAGTCTCCGGAGTCAAAGGCGGAACGCAAAACTCCCAAGTAGTGATCAATCGAATTGTGGTAACAATTGGAAGCGATACGGTTAACATCACAGACCCGACAGAGTATTTCATGAAGCTTGGCAAATTCGGTGGGCGAGAAGTTCCTATATTCGGCAACACGCAAGCCATCAAGGTGCGTGTGACGATTACAAGCTCTCAAGCCGATACAGATTTCGTCTCATTACATCGTCCGGGAATGATGATGGGAATGAACAACTTCAAACCGGCACATCTCCGTATGCAACTTGTGCAACAGACAGTGGTAACTTCAGGATTCCAACGTGTCTACGAGCATAGCTGGAATGGTCACTTCCCCGGCAGGCATCATGTCATGATCTCAGCGTTGACGCGGCAGAGTTTGTTTGACGACCTAGCCCCCTTCTCATCGAAGGTGTGGGGAGTTCCATATATCGTTCAGTAATACAACCTTCGATAGCAGAGACGTACGCCACAAGGTGAGAAATGAAAGCTCCGGCTCCGTAAGAGTCGGAGCTTTTTTTGTGACTGGACATACAAACTTTCCGGCCCCACGCTCATATTTGCCAGTACCTGCTGCCTTGGAGGAATCATGCGACGGCTATATACTCATCGCAAACTCAGCGAATCCGAACAATTGGAACTGGAGCAGCTTCTTCTTGAACTGCTCGACACTCAACGGTGGTATGCGATCGCTTACGCAACTCCTCTTTCCATCGAAATACTCATCCCACTTAATTGACGACTATGAAATCGCTCATATATTTCCTGATGCTTCCAGTCCTCGTAGTTGCTTTCGGAATAGCGCTCAGAGTTAAGAACGCGAAGGCCCGCGGTTCCTCACCCCGTTACGATATTGATGACCTGCTGCAAGAAGAATAATTGTTGGATAGTGCACTTCGTCGTAACTGCTCAGCGTCTTCACGAAAAAGGAGTGGGGTTTTAATATCTTGGTGAAGACCCCCTGCCCGCCCGCCTGTTGCGTTCGGGCGGGTAGTCCCCCTAAGAGGGGGACGGTTTTTATTTTCAGTTTTGAACTGAGAAAAGAAAATCCTCTCCCCTCGTAGGGGAGAGTTAGAGTGGGGTCACATGGAATTACCGCCTGCGTCCTATCAAAAACGTTCAACCAAACAGTACACTGAGTAGTTACGTTTCGTCAACATAGTGAACCATACAACCGTTCATCGAAATGAATCTCTACCGAAGACCGAGGAGTTTATATCGAAGGCGTCCGATGGAGTGGAACAAGCATGGTTAAAAGGGGAACTCCTTCTCATACCAATCGCGAGTCATCTCGAGCCAGAATAATAATCCGCGCCATTGTCCGAACTCAGCGTAATGACGCTCAATACTCTGATCTGAAACCTTCCGACCGTTCTTGTGGAGTTGTGAGAACTTTCCACGCACCCACGAATCGAGACCGAGATAATCGTATCGGCCGAGCAATTTCAGAATGTTTCCCGCCGCATACTCACCGACCCCTTTGATGGAACGAACCTGTTTGTACAGCTCCGGCGTCGGCAACGGGGACGAGCGGAGGCTTTCAAGATCGAGCTGATTGTTGGCAACCTTTTCGGCAAGCTCAAGGAGATACGGTGATCGGTACCCCGCGCGTATCTCTTTTCGAAGAAACTTCTCACTCACACTCGCAAGTTCTTCCGGAGTTGGGAATGCATGGATTCCCTCTGCATATCGTCTCCCGACCTTCTTCGTTAGATTTTCCACCATTACGGTCGTAAACGCCCAACTGCAATTTGTCGTGCAAATCATCTTAACAACGTCTTCGAATGCCGTCGGTGAACGAAGTAATCTTCCCGTTCGAAGGTTTGAGATCCACTGAAATTGAGACTTGCTGCGGGTGATGGCATAGAAGCCGGATAGATCCTCATCCAGCCGGAGGCATTGTCGTACCTGTGACGTAATCTCTCTACGATGTTCGTTCGTGAGTTGCTTCTTTGAGGAGGCATCAATATGGAGCGCATTCCCCTTGCTTGTAATCCAACAGAGGACCAAGGTTGAGTCGTGGAGGCTCAGGAGTCTCCCAAATTTCTTTCGTTCACGATCAACGTAAAACGGAGCAAGAACACACCAGCCGTGGCTATAGACTGTGTGCCAAAAATGGAATTCCTTCGGGGTCTTGATGACAATGCGGTTCGCGATCACACGTTCTGGGGCTAAGGCAACAGTGAGATCGCTTTTGAAGTTGCTGAAATGGCTTGATCGAGAATTTGATCGAACAACTGTATCTCAGCTTCGGTATTCTTCGAATCACCGACCTCAAGAGCGCGACTAATCCCCGGCAGCCCGACGGATTCATACCCGCTTGCAACAACAACTCGGTGCTTGTACCACTCGCGCCCGGGCAGGCCTCTCTCGACAGCAAAGAGGCGTTCGATGGAAATGAGAAGATTGTTGAGCCGACGAAGATTGTTTGTAGAAATCTGTTGGTTTCTTGGAATCCATGCCTTCGGCAGAAGAAGAGAGTCGAGCCGCGTAGCCTCTGACTTCCATTGTTGGGACTTTTGCCGCAACTGGGAGAAAGCAGGATTGTTGGCGAGATGAGCGTTCCGCTTTTCAATGGAATCAAGCTGGCGGAGAATTTCATCAGGATAGGAAGCTACCGAAAACGGAAGGATCATTGCGCTCGACAACCGGATCGCGGTCAATGCTGCGAGCTTTGCTGCCGTCGCATGATAGACAAATCCCGGATCGCCATGTTTGCTCATCCATTCGAAGTTGTCGTAGTATGAATGATAGACCCCGTTCGGTCCACCAAATCCAAATCCCATCGCGGGCATGCCAATATGATTCAAGAACACCACATGATCGGATCCGCCACCGAGTCGCCCTACTGAAGTCGTTGCGTTTTCTGGAATCGAAATATCCTCGCCTTTGAGCTTCTCGCGATTCTGATCGTGCCACCACGATGCAAAGACAGAAACGTCCTTCCGCGGCATTGTAACTGATTTCGTGATGTCTTGAAGAAACCCATCGAGCAATGGAACACCGGCGGCGCCAAAAGACGGACCTGAGACTGTTCCATCGAAGTTCACATATGCGATGGCGTTCTTGCGAAGGTCTTCCTTGAACTCCTCGCCCCACTCTGTCGAGCCGATCAATCCGAACTCTTCAGCATCCCACTGTGCAATGACGATCGTTCGTTTCGGTCGCCATCCTTTCTTTGCTTGTTCGCCAAGAACGCGCGCGGTTTCCAACAGGACGGCTGTCCCGCTGTTTGGATCTTGCGCCCCAAAGATCCAGGCATCACGATGACCGCCGAGAATGACTTTCTTTTCCGGCTCGTCGCTCCCTTTCATCTCGGCAATGTTGTTCCAGATCGGCCTGATTTGAAAATCCATTTTTAGTTGCAGGCGAACTTTTGTGGGACCCGGGCCGACATGATACGTAAACGGAAGCCCCCCTTGCCAATCGCGAGGCACAGTGGGACCTTCGAGCGCCTTCAACAAATGCTGCGCTTCTCCGTACGACATCGGAACGCACGGAATCTTCGGCATGTCCGGATCCTCCTCGATCTTTATACGCTTGGCATTTTTCTTTGCCGGAACGCCCGGCGTCAACGGATCACCGGCGTAGCTTTCACTGTAGCGAATGCTTCCTCGCTGTACAGCATCCCATGGTCGCATCCGTCCCTTCGGAAACATGTCTCCCGCAACATAACCGTCATCAATCGGATCAGAATAGAGAATCATGCCGATCGCCCCGGCTTCGGAGGCATCGCGAACCTTCAATCCGCGATATCCCTTGCCGTAGCGCGCAATGACGATCTTCCCCTTCACATCCACATTCATCTCTTTCAGTTTCTTGAAGTCATCGGAGAACCCAAAGTTGGCATACACCAGATCGGCAGTCACATCGCCTGAAGGGGAGTAAGCGTTAAAAGGCAGAAGCGCATCCGGATGGAAATCAACTTGTTCCTTCAACGACAACTCTCTCTCCATCGGTTCAAGCATCGTCACTTTCACTTCAAGTGGATAGGGGAGGAGGACATGGTACTCCACGAGCTTTGAATCGAAGCCCGACTCCTTGAGATGCCGCTGAACATACTCAGCCACAGCGCGAGCCCCTTTGCTGCCTGCATGGTGCGGTTCCTTTGTGAGATCGTAAAGGTACTGCTCAATGGACAACGGATTGATTGCATTGAGAACCGCGCTCTCAATCGGATCGGTGGATGAGGAGTTCTGTGCGTGAAGTGAAACATCGAAAGCAAGAAGAAGAAAGAAGCAAAATATCGACATTCGTGTCTTTGCATGACTCATTGCGAATGATCTCCGTTTGTTGGTTAAGATTGCATCAATGTGTTAGACGCTGGGCGAATTCGTGCATAGCCTGACTTACCGAACTGGCTGGGCGGTTTGAACTCCAACTGTTGATCGTACATTTCCATTGACCGCTTGGTTCTTTCTTCCATACTTTGACACACTTGCTCGTGTCATGCGCCGTTGCCGATATGTTAAATGAATTTGTTCTTCAACTCTGGTGCAGGAACCATACAGGAGTCCCGTTGTCCAAAGATGAAGTAGCGGTATCTGGAAATAAACTGATAGAGGCTATCCCGGATGAACTTCGGGATAATAATGAACCAATAGAAGAGGCTCCATCCTCGGCCAAGTTTTCCCGCGATTTTTAGTACGGCTTGAGATTCGGTAGCAATCCTATCGTCTTCAAGGAGGACGATCGTAGTAAGGTCGATGCCGAGTGACCCAAACGGCTTGAGAAGTTCTTGTGCCTTTTCGGATTGAAGAGATCCGAACCGAAAGACATCATGTTTGTCCCGCCTGATCACAAACTGCACGAAGCCATTGCATAAATTGCACACGCCATCGAACAAGATAATGGGGTGAAGTGTTACCCCCCGATGCTCTGGACTTACCATGGAGTCTCCGAAATCCAATGAAAGCCGTGCGTAGGTTAGAGGCACACAACCAATACGTGGGTCGCCCTGTCTAACGTGCGAGCGTCGTGCCTTTGCTTCTTGGCCGCGTTTGCTTTGGTTATGAGAGAAACTGTTCGAGTGTTAGGAGCGTCTTCTGAGAATTCGGATACAGAAGATTGAATGCTTCTTTCATAAACCGTGTGTCGTCAGATACCATAGCATCTGCCCACGTCAGGAAGGCCAGTTGTTCGGCGTCTGATCTGTCGTTGGTGTCGACCTTGAGTTGGTGATCACGAAGTGGCAATAGAACGGTAGCAAACCAAGCTTTGACAAATTGCTGCATAAAAACGCACTGTTGTCGACTTGCTCTCCAGTTTGCAAGATAATTCTCTGAATTGCCGCGATGCGCCATTAGCCCGTTTTCAATGTACCACTCGACATGGGTTTCGAAGTAGGAGTCGAGATCGTATTCTCCGGGTCTGATCTTTTCGCGCAACGCCAATCTGGTTCTCCGAAACTGCTTCCGAATTTTCTCGTTTCGTTCAATTTCTGAGAGAGCTTTTTTCAACTCTTCCTCGGGTAGATTCCCCAATACCAGATCTTTGACATTTCTCATGACACGACGAGTTTGTTCCTTTGGTCGAAGATAGTAGTTTGCACCCGTGATTCTGCCGCCTAACTCGATTGCAACTATCTCCTCAGCAAGCTTAAACCACCTCTGGCCAATAAGGGATACTACAAAATCCCAATGATCTTTGAACTCCGACACATTGTTCAGGGCGTGCATCAAAGTCTCCTCAACGAACATCGGAGTGAGAAAAACCTTGTACTTCCTTGATTTAACGTCATCGGCGATTCCACTTGCCTTCAATTGTTGAAACTTTGTCCCATGAAAAATGCTGCGGTCGAACAGAATTCTCTGCATATCCCGATTCCAGTTGCAAATGGAATGATGACTACTTTTTTTGGAATTGTTTCTCAGCCTCTTCGGATGCTGACATCGCCTTTTGGACTGTACCGTGAGAAAGATATAACCGGCCGTTAGCAATCTTACAGTACTCGAAAAATGTCTCGCCGACGTAGAATATTTCGGTTGCAAGCGACCCCGGATGACCAATAAAAGTGTGCATTGTTTCCTGCCGCTTCGATGGTGAGAACAACCCCCTCGACAAGGAAGTACCACTATCAGTGGCGGCGACTTGATACTGAATTCCAATGTCGATAATGTCCCCGGTTGATAAACGGGTGATCTCAGAGAGAAGCGCGGATCGCCGCTCTCGGGAAACCACAATTCGAAACTTGAATTCGGGCTTCGTCGCCTTAAACGAACCGTCCTCATACTCTCCCCTATGGGTTTCCGTCAATAGATATGTTTGCGAGAAGCACAGGGATGAGAAAGAAAATGTGGCGATGAGAAGAAATGTCTTCATTCGAATACCTCCAAAAAGGTAGCTGCAATTTCGATAACCAAATGTTGGTGTGAACAACCATGCCCCTACCGGATAACGCTACTCCTAAAGCTGTCCCCCTCTCAGGGGGACTATAGGGGGTCTCTTGTGAAGTTGTTCTGCTGACCACCGTGAGAACGCATCACTCAGCGATCTCACTCCCCGCCGGCAGCACTCTTCATTCTCTCCTGTTTTTGCTTCTCCACCATTTTTGCAACGTCGGCGAGAAGTTGTTTCGCGTCGTAAACGATTCCATCTTTGATAGTCCATTTCACACCACCGACGCGCTCGACCTTTCCGGTCTTGTCGTTTAATTTCACGGCGCCAGTACCGTAAAGGACCTTCAGATTCTCCAGCGGATTCTGATCCACAATGACCATGTCCGCCAGCAATCCTTCTCGCACAACGCCAAATTCAATCGGGAGACCCTTCGGTTCATGGAGCGTCATCGCGCCGTTCATTGTCGCTGCTTGAATGACTTCGAGCGGATGAAACCCCGCTTCTTGTAGAAGTTCAAGCTCCTGTATGTAGCCGAAGCCGTATGTGCTATAGATGAATCCCGCATCTGATCCGGTGGTGACTCGCCCGCCCATCTTTTTGTAGTCATTGATCAGCTTGAACCAGACTTGATAGAAATTCTTCCACGCTACCTCATCCCACGTTGTCCAATAGAACCAGTAAGAACCATGCACTTCACGGCTTGGCGTGTAGAAGTCCATGAGAGACGGCAACGTATACTTCTCATGATAATCCGTAGTTCGCGCTCGCATGACGTCACGACCGGCGGCATAGATCGTCATGGTCGGATCGAACGTTGTGCCGAGTTTCAAATGCTCTTGAAGATATGCATTCCACTCAGGGCTTCCGGGCGGATAGATCTTATCCCAAAGTCGAGCAACCTGACCGAAGCGATGCTGCTCGTCGTTTTGATTTTGATCGACCGGCCACGGCTGCACAACGTAATCCTTCAGCAGCGATTCGAAGTGACCGTAGAAGTGAGTCACCGTTCCGAGCCCAAGCCGCGCCGCTTTAATTGCATTCATCTGAGCGACGCCACTCTGACCCAAGTGAGCAGTGGAACCAAGCCCGAGCTTCTTCGCTTCATCCAAGAGCGCCGCCATGATCTCAGGACGGTATGCGCCAAGTTTGAGTCCGTCAATGCCGTTCTTTGCAGCCCAACGCACATACTCCCGTGCATCTTGCGGAGTCCGAACGGGGCCTTTCTCCCACCCCGAACCGGGGACTTGATAGTTCACGATCCGTGGCGCAACGATCTCGTTCTTCGCGCTTCGCTCTTTTTCCTTAACGGTAAATTGCTGACCTGCAAGTGGAACGCCACGCACCGTTGTGACGCCGTGACCCATCCAAAGTTTATATGCATACTCCGCGTCCGGATTCTTGGGTGGACCACCTGCATGCGCGTGCATATCAACGAAGCCCGGCATGAGGTACATACCGGTTGCGTCAATTTCGTGATCGGCATTTTTCGGCTCTCGATTCTCTTTCATCGGAAGTCCGGGGGTTCCTGCGCCGCGAATCTGTTTAATGCGATTGTTCTCGATGACAATGTC
>JANONN010000253.1:0-4145 GCA_031420835.1 Ignavibacteriales bacterium
CTGAACAGTATTGATCTCATCGGCTCACACGGCCAGACGGTGCATCATCTTCCCGCGCCGGAGAAAATATTTGGTCATACAATCCGCGCCACGCTGCAAATCGGCGATCCCTCGACGATTGCAAAGCTCACAGACATCCCAACCGTTGGTGACTTCCGCACGGCTGACATGGCAGTTGGAGGTCAAGGGGCGCCACTCGTGCCATACTTTGATTATCTGATGTTCCGATCAAAGACGAAGAACCGTTTGCTGCTGAACCTCGGCGGCATCGCGAACTTCACCGTTCTTCCGCGCAAGTGCACCGTGAATGATGTGCTCGCGTTCGATACAGGGCCCGCTAACATGGTGATTGATTCGCTGATGATGAAATACTACCGCAAGCCGTACGACAAGGAAGGACAAGTCGCGTCAAGAGGTCGTGTGTTGCAAGGATTGATGACGTGGATGATGTCGCATCCGTACTTCGATCAGCATCCCCCGAAGTCAACGGGACGTGAGATGTTTGGAAGGGCATTTGTCCGGGAGATCGTTCGCCGAACCCGAGGCGTGCGGAAGGAGGATGTTATCGCAACCGTAACGGAGTTCACGGCTCTCACCGTCTTTGACCAGTTCAGCCGGTTTATTGGCCGCAAGATGGTTCCGGATGAAATCCTCGTGAGCGGAGGGGGATCGCACAACAAGGCGATCATGGAAGGATTGCAGCATTACTTCGATCGTGCGAAGGTGAGAACGATCGAAGCGATCGGATTCTCATCCGATGCGAAAGAGGCAATTTGCTTTGCAGTGCTCGCGAACGAAACCGTGATGGAGAATCCAGCAAACGTGCCCAGCGTGACTGGCGCAAAACGTCCGGTGATCTTGGGAAAGATCTGTTTGTAATGAAGTCTGCCTGCCCCGCTTGTCCCGACGTTTCTTGTCGTGACGCTTTTTTCGGGGAGCGACGCCCATGGAGAGTATGATGAAGACCCAAATCTGCATTCTGATAGCACTTCTTGTTGTATCGCCTTCCCTTCGTTCCCAGCAGACCGTTACGATCTTCCATTTCAACGATACGCACAGTCATGTGTTTCCGTGGGGACCAAAAGTCAATGGCGAACCGCAGATCGGTGCAGCGTCGCGGTGGATCAAACGATACAACGACCTTCGGGCTGCTGCTACAAATCCCATCCTTCTGCACGGTGGTGACAGTTTCACCGGCGATCTGATCTTCAATCAATTCTTGGGACGGGCCGAGTTCGAGCTCTTTGATTCCGTTGGGGTGGCCGCGATGGTGCTCGGTAACCACGACTTTGACATCAAACCGTTCCGGCTGAAGAATGCCATCGTTCAATCGCGGGCAAGGTTTGATTTTCTTTCATCAAACATTCAATTCAACAATGACACGAGCGGACTGGCTCAATATGTGAAGCGGTTCGCTGTGAAGAATGTCGGTCCGGTGAAAGTTGGAATCTTCGGCCTGACAACCCGCAGCACCGTTTTCTACGGTGAGAGTGCACCGATCACGTTTGACACGACGGCTGCGACGGCGCGACGCATGGTGGATTCACTTAAAGCCAGAAACGTTGATCTGATCATTGCTGTTACTCATCTTGGCGTGCGCGAAGACAGCATCATCGCAACTCAGGTGAACGACATTAATGTGATCGTGGGTGGGCATTCCCATACGCCGTTGTCAACTCCGGTCCTTGCGCGCAATCCGGATGGGGATACGACGATCATTGTGCAAGCAGGGGCGCGCTGGGAATACCTGGGCGTGTTGAGGCTGACGCTTTCCGGTACCGCGAAGTCATGGAGCTATCAGTTGGAGCCGATTGCCGCTCCGATGCCGAACGATCCCCTCTTCCATCCTCTTGTGGAATCGTACCGCGATTCGATCGTTGCAACTTATGGTCCTGTTTATTCAGATACGGTGGGAGTGATGCTGCAGGAGTTTCCACCCATCAACATTGTCTCCGGCGAATTGGAATTGCCGGTCATGAATCTCATCACCGACGCGTATCGCGCTGCGACGCGTGCCGATATTGCGGTCGAGGTTGCCCCGCTTCTGCGGCAGAGTTTCTATGCGCGCGCGATTTCGACGAGCGAGATTCGCCAAAGCCTCGCATGGTCGTATGATACACGTCGGGGTCTGGGTAAACGTCTCTCCGTGGTGAGGATGACAGGGGCAACACTTCGGTTCATTTTGTCGAACAGCTCACAGATCGCAAGCGATTTTTTTGGAGGCGGAGGTGCGTTTGCGGCGCTCACGATTCAAGCGTCGGGGCTTCAACTCACAATGACCGGTATCGGCTTCCTCCCTTTTCTCAAAGATGTGTGGGTGAACGGACTTCCCCTCGACAACAACCGAATCTACTCTGTTGCCATGAATGAGTTCGTCGCCGATCTGGCGAGCCGGTTTCCCTTCGTCTCGTTCGTAAGCCGGCGTGATACGACATTCGGTCCTGATGTCGCCGTTGCAAACCATCTTCGTTCCATCTCTCCTTTTGACTATCGTGCTGTGGCGATGGGTCGGGTGTGGGATGAGACGAGGATAACGCCGCTCTCGTTTAACATTCAGAACGACGCCGTAGTGATTTCGTGGCCCGCGAAGACCGGCGTGGTGTCGTACGATCTGTATCGTCTCCCACGCGATGGTTCTTCGCAGCGAGTCCTCCTCAATAGCAACCCGATTACCGGAACGAGCTTCACAGATGCAGTTCCTCGCGGCGAAAGATTCTTGTATCAACTTGTGGAAGTTCGGGCAAACGGTCAGCGGTACGAACTTCCCCCCGCCGTATATCAAGTCGGCGGTCTTCCCACCACAACATATCTTCGACCGCCATTCCCGAATCCCTTCAACGCTTCAACGAAAATCGTTTTCGGTGTCAAGTCACAATCGCGCGTATCCGTTGCCATATATAATCTGCTCGGGCAACGAATCATAACCTTGCTTGACGAAGAGCGACCGCAGGGGGAATTCGAAGCGGTCTGGAGCGGACGGGATGCATCCGGAGTTCAAGCCGCGAGTGGAGTCTATCTTGTGCAGGTGATTGCCGGAACGACGCGACAGGAAGCGAAGGTGCTGCTCATTCGTTGAGCGCCTCATGATGACCAAAGAAAAGATCATTATCATCACTACGGTGCTTGTGGATGTGTTGGGGTTCGCCATCGTTATCCCAATTCTTCCTTTCTACGTTACATCGTTTGGCGCATCGGCGTTCACCGTTACACTTCTCTTTGCCGCGTTTGCCTTCTTCGCGTTCCTGAGCAGTCCATTCTTGGGAAGATTGTCCGACAAAGTGGGACGCCGGCCAGTGCTCTTGATCAGTTTGTTCAGCACGGCAGTCGGGTGGTTTATCTTTGCGTCGGCAGGTTCGATCCCCATGTTGTTTCTCGGACGGATCATTGACGGCGTGGCTGCAGGGAACATGGTGATCGCGCAAAGCTATTTGGTGGATATCTCAAAGGATGAAACCGAACGGAGCGCCAATCTTGGTTTGATTGGAGCCGTCTTCGGCGTCGGTTTCATGATCGGTCCCACGATTGGCGGCGCGTTGAGCACGATCTCCCACGCCTTTCCGTTCTACTTCGCCGGGATTCTCGCGCTGCTAAATACAATCGGGGCGTATTTCTTTCTTCCCGAATCGCACCGTCAACGGGCAAAAGGTGCGCCGCTCAGTTTCAATCCGTTGACACCCCTTGCCAAAGCCGCATTCGATCTAAAGTTGCGCTCATTGTACACAAGCTGGACCCTTTTCGTGCTCGCATTCTTTATCGGCCAGGCGGTGTTCGGATTGTTTGCAGATAAAGCGCTGGGGTTCGATGCGTTTGTGACTGGACTTCTGTTTACGGTATCG
The DNA here is from genome assembly GCA_031420835.1 of Ignavibacteriales bacterium. Taxonomy (GTDB): domain Bacteria; phylum Bacteroidota; class Ignavibacteria; order UBA10030; family UBA10030; genus JANONN01. The sequence continues at coordinate 3,837 of JANONN010000253.1, forward strand.
GGTGTGGTTGTCGTACTGAACCAGGCGTTCTTGCTACGCTACGTGTGGCTGAAACGATTTACAGAAGAGAAACTCACGACGATCATGATGCTTGTCTTTGCTCTCGGGTTATTCCTGATGGCGGTCCCCTACGTTCCGTTGTTTCTGGTGGGTATCGTGCTTCTTTCGACGGGACAATCAACTCTACGCGTGGTGATTACGAGTCAGATAGCAGGACGGGCAGACCCGACAACGAAGGGAGAGACGATGGGGATTCTCATGTCAATTATGGCTGCCGCTCTCGTCGTTGGGCCGATCGTTGGTGGGATC
>JANONN010000254.1:0-4730 GCA_031420835.1 Ignavibacteriales bacterium
CTCGTGTCAAATGACGGATTGGGAAGTGTAAGAGACTTTTCGAATGCCTGGCGAGACTCATCCAACTTTGATTCCTCCAAGAGACACTCCCCTAACATCCGGTACGCATCCGCAGCAATGTCGCTTGCTGTGTAGTCACGAACGATTTGCTCAAAAAGCTCGCGCGACTCAGCAATCTTTTTGGAATCATACAACAAAACGCCCGCATCAAACAGCGCGTTATCGGCGTACTCACCGCGCGGATCGAGCTTGTGGACTTCCCGAAATGTCGTAATGGCGTCCTCAGCGTTTCCCAATCGTTGTTCGGTAACACCCTTTCGGTATAATGCGGCGTGGGCGAGATAGTCGGCCCCCTTCAACTGTGAAAATTGTTCGATCGCCTTCGAGTAATCCTTCTCACGCAGGTGGGTCCATCCCAAAGCGTATATTGCATCGCGACGGAACTTGTGGTTGGCGAATCGGGAAAGAACATCCGTGTAATGCTCTCGCGCCTTCGGATAATCGTTCTGGTTGTAGTACGATTCACCGATCAAGAACTCAGCTTCTCCCAACTCTTCCGGCGATGTGATGGTCTCTTTCGCTTCCATCAATGTCCGAATAGCTTGCTGGTACTCTTTCGCCTGAAATTGGCACTCGCCGATTCGCACTTTCGCAGAAGCGGCCAGATCGCTCGTCGGAAACTCATTGACGACCCTTCGGTACCAATCGATTGCAGCGTTGTAGTTCCCCTTCTTTTGGTGAACCCAGCCACTTGAATACGCAGCATAGTCTCGGAGCCGGTTGTTTCGATAACCCTCGAAAGCAAGTCCGTAGTACTTCAGAGCATTATTCTGATCATCGAGTCGCCAGTAAGCTTCTCCAATCCAGTAAGCCGCTTCGCCCGCCAGACTGCGGTCGGGCTGGCCTGCAAGCTCTGACGTGCTGAACGTATCAAGAACGATCTTGAACTGGTCAATCGCTTCCTTCGGTTGTTTCAGCTTGAGGTATATCTCACCGAGCCGGAAATGTGCGTCGTCGGATAGCCGGCTGCGTGGATACTCATTGAGAAGATCTTCGAACCCACGAAGAGCCTTATCGAATTGATCCGTAGAGAAGAGACACTCACTGCGCAACAACAATGCATCCATTCTCTTAAGACTAGCCGGATACTTCTGGAGAAATTTGTTCAACTGCTCTTCAGCAAGTTGATAGAGTCCGTCTTTGAAAAGACCGTACGCGAATGCGTAGTCTTGTTCCTCTACTAACGCAGCAGGTTTTGGTTGAGCCGCAACCTGAGCATGAACGATTGGAGGAGAAAATAGGGAGGCGAAGATTATGAGAAGGATGAAGACTCTTACAAATCCGGCCCGGCGACCCATCATAATAAGACAAGCGGTAATCTGACATCCTTTCACAAAGTGATGCCTTTGACAAAAGTTTAGTGTTAAACAAGGGACGCTGCTGATCAAAATTAAGCATCGCGCATCCAGAAGTCAAGCAAAACAGCCAGAAACTTGACGAGCCACACCCTTTTTGACGAAAAGGGGATGCAAGAAGTTCTCAGAAGAGGATTTGAAAGATGGAAACTGACGATGGGAGGAACCTAGAGGGGGTGGACGAAAACCCAGCCATAGTGATGTCGGGACTTACGTCCCGACAACGTTCTCGTTCCCACGCTCCGCGTGGGAACGCACACTCACCAGTCGGTGGTAACATCGATAAGCCCTTTCAAGCCAGCGTAATTCCGTGCACTCGAGTATCGCCAATGAACCGGATCATCTACATACCCTCTTCGTACAGGGTTGTTGTGAATATATTCGATCTTCTGTCTCATCATTTCCTCTCCCTGAATAACCTGCGGATGGCTTCCCTCTTGCCACAACTGATGCAATCGATCTTTCTTGTGAGGCAACTTGGCTTCCCTGAGTTGCCAAAGCAAACGGGTTTCCCGCTTCTTCTTGAGTTCATCAATGATCGCTCTTGCGGTGTAGGATTTCAGATCACCGATCTCTTCCTTGAGATCAGCGCTTGATGCGATGAGATGGAGATGCTTTTCCATGAGGACATAAGCGTTCATTACTATTCTATCATTGTCTTGGAGGAATTGAAGTGAATTCAGAACAATCTATGCTAAAGCAGACCTTGTGAACACCGGGAGCCAATCGACCACTGTGCAAGTCAAGAAATGTGGCTGTGTGTTTTCAAGGATCTTATATCGGCTTCTTGCCATTGCGATTCCTCCTTACCAAATCGGACGCGGAGCGTCCTGCCACTCATGCCGACGGAGACCGTCGGCACGAGGTTACAAAGACAGAGATTGACGACGGGAAGGATCTTAGGCCATCTCTTGATGATATTCCTGGATGGATTTCACGGTGAGTTCGCCGGACCGTTGGCGTTCGATTCCTTTAACTGCTGTTGCCGCGGCGGAGAGTGTTGTGAAGAACGCAATCTTATGTTCGATCGCAGCCCAACCGATAGCAAACTCGTCATACCGGGATTCTTCGCCAAGCGGCGTGTTGATGACGAGATGGATCTTCCCATTCTTGATCAGGTCCACGACATTCGGGCGACCTTCGTTCACCTTGAACACGAAATCGCTCTTGATGCCGTTAGAACCAAGGAAGCGCGCCGTCCCTTCGGTTGCAACCATAGTAAATCCCAATCGAACAAACTCGCGCGCAATGTTCAGCGTGATCTCGTTCTTGTCGCTTTCGTTCACGCTGATGAAGACTGTCCCTTCGTTGGGCAGTGTGTTGCCCGCGCTTGTTTGAGCCTTTGCAACTGCCTCGCCGAATGCAGTGGAGATTCCCATCACTTCTCCCGTTGAACGCATTTCCGGTCCCAAAAACACCGGCACGCGCGGGAACTTGGAAAACGGAAACACCGCTTCTTTCACGGAGATGTGCTTCAGCGTTCGGAAGTCGAAGTCCTTCACGCCGAGATCATCCAATGTTCGCCCCACCATGATCTTCGCAGCGATCTTCGCCAGGGGAATCCCGATCGCCTTGCTCACGAACGGAACTGTACGCGACGCGCGCGGATTCACTTCGAGAACATACACAGTGTCGTCCTTCATAGCGTACTGGACGTTGAGCAATCCGACCACCTTGAGCGCTTTGGCAAGTCGCACCGTGTAGTTCTTGATGATCTCGAGATTCTTCTCAGAGATCATGTAAGGTGGAATCACGCAGGAGCTATCTCCAGAGTGGATGCCAGCTTCCTCTATGTGCTCCATCACTCCTCCAATCAGCACATTGTTGCCGTCACACACGGCATCGACATCGAACTCAAAAGCATCTTCAAGGAATCGATCAATCAACACAGGATATTCGGGAGAAACATCCGCGGCCATCTTCATATACGTCTTCACGGCTTCGCTATTGTAACAGATCTCCATGGCGCGTCCACCGAGCACATATGAGGGACGTATAAGCACCGGATAACCGATCTGTTCCGCAACAAGCATTGCATTGCTCACGGAGTACGCCGTACCGTACTTTGGATGCGGAATTCTCAGCTTGCGAAGCAGCGCACCAAACCGTTCCCGATCTTCTGCCAGATCAATCCCTTCCGGTGAAGTGCCAAGAATTCGCAAGCCGCTCGCTTCGAGAGCTTTGGCCAATTTCAACGGTGTTTGACCACCGAAGCTCACGATCACTCCGTCCGGTTTCTCGAGCTCACAGATGTTCAGCACATCTTCGAGTGTGAGCGGTTCGAAATACAGTTTGTCGGCAAGATCATAATCCGTTGAAACAGTTTCCGGATTACAATTGATCATGATCGCCTCGTACCCTTCTTCTTTCAGCGCCATCACTCCGTGAACGCAGCAGTAGTCGAATTCAATCCCCTGCCCAATCCGATTCGGCCCACTACCGAGAATGATGACTTTCTTCTTCTCCGTCCTTACGGATTCGTTTTCTTCGTCATAGGTTGAATAATGGTACGGCGTGCGGGCTGCAAATTCTGCCGCACACGTATCGACCGTCTTGAACGAAGGGACCACCTCCAGGTCGAGTCGAATCTTGCGCACCGCTTTTTCGGACACGCCCCAGATATGCGCAAGTTGCCGGTCCGAGAAACCGTACTGCTTGGCCTTGAGAAGAACTTCTCTGGTGACGCGGTCCGGAATTCGTGTGGCTCTTCTAGTGGTCTTCATGTCCGCGAAGCTTGTTGTAAAGATCGATTTGTTGTGCGTTCAGGATTTGGCGTGTTCGCAGATGCGCCTGAAGGTGCACGTAACGAAGATCGGCCCGCATTTTTCCGATCTGTTCCAGTTTCTCTCGAAGTGTCTTCTCGTTCAGTTTCCCCGACTTGAATAGTCCAAAAAGCCCTTCTTCCGCTTCAACGATCTCATCTCCCTTTGCTACGGCCGATACTCGGACAAGATCAGTCAGGGCTTCGATCTTCTTATACTGATCCGGTGTTAGTCCAAGCTTATCTCTTAGCTCAAGCACGTGCTTTGGACCGGGGTATCCTGAAACCTCGGCGTACTGGGCAAGCCCCATTCCTTCGCCTTTAAGGAGTCCATCCCTGTCTGAAGGAACCACCATTTGCCCGTAGCAGACAGGCAGAGTCGAAACGAGCAGAAGCCATAGCATATTCTTTTTCATAGAGATTCCTTAGTGTTGCGTCTCAGAAATGCATGGAAGAAATCAATAAGCACTTTGTCATGCCCGCGGATTTTAGGCGGGCATCCGCAGTATGGATTCCCGACAAAAGCATTCGGGAATGACATGATGGCCGGTTCT
>JANONN010000255.1:0-5721 GCA_031420835.1 Ignavibacteriales bacterium
TCTATCATTCTGAAGAACTGAACGTTGATGCGATTATCAACGAGTATCAGGAGTTCGACAAACAGATAGACGAGTATATTACCGACACTTCTGCTTTCCTCAATACTGCCTTAAGCAAAAAAAAGAGAATCCTTGCTGAAGGCGCTCAAGGAGCACTGCTTGACGTTGATCATGGAACTTATCCGTTCGTGACCTCATCGAATCCTACGAGTGGCGGAGCGTGCACTGGACTTGGGATTCCACCGACGGCAGTCACTTCCATTGTGGGTGTCGTGAAAGCCTACTCCACCCGAGTTGGGAACGGCCCCTTTCCCACTGAACTGGAGAGCAAGATTGGCGAGCAGCTCCGTGCTACTGGCGGCGAGTACGGCGCCACGACGGGACGCCCACGGCGTTGCGGCTGGCTCGACCTTGTGAGCTTGAATTATTCTATACGCACGAACGGCATTCAGAAGATGGCGATCACCAAACTCGATGTGCTTGATGAGTTCGACGAGATTATGATGTGCACAGGCTATCGCATCAACAGTCGCCTTCTTACTCATTTTCCGTCGGATGTTCAGACGCTCGAGCAGGTCCAACCCGTCTATCGAACATTCAAAGGTTGGAAGACGAAGATTTCGAATTGCAGACGGTATCGCGATCTTCCCGCGCGCGCAAGAACATATATCGAAGCGATTGCCCGACTGACAAAGACATCGTTGTGGATGGTCTCCGTCGGCGCCCGCCGCGATCAAACGCTCTTTGTTCGATAATTATTTTCCCTCGTGAGCATGACTCAAGGCCCATCAGGCACACTACCCCGTTCGAATCAATTCAAGATTGTCCTTCTCGGATTGGCGTTCTCTATCATTGCAGGAACGCTGTGGTACACTCATGAGATCGTACAACTCCTTCTCGCGCGTGAAAAGAAGCTTGCTGATCTCTATGCAAAGTCCCTGCAGTATCTCGCAGAGCCTTCGGAGGCAAGCGGCGATTACAGCTTCATCTTCGAAGAGATCATCCAGACGATTGACTTCCCCATTGTTCTCACAGACGGTGACAACAAACCGATCTACCCCTATCACGCAAACATCAAGAACATCACTCTTGATACAACGCTGAGTGCCGACGAACAACGCACGTTCATTCTTGCCATGATCAAGAAGCTTGATGCCTTCCACCCACCGCTGAAGGTCGTTTTTCAGGACACGGTGGTTCTCAATCATGTTCATTTCGGCGAATCGCCGCTCGTTACTCAACTTCGTTGGTTGCCGTACGTCGAAATCGGGCTGGTCGCACTCTTCATTTTCATCGGCTACGTTAGCTTCAGTTATATCAAGAAAAGCGAGCAGAGCAACATTTGGGTTGGGATGGCACGCGAGACGGCGCACCAGCTAGGGACTCCTCTTTCCAGTATGATGGGATGGATTGAGTTGCTCCGTCATCAAGCTGGAAGTAATCCCAAGATGATGGATACCCTTCGTGATATGGAGAACGACTTGCAGCGCCTTCAGAAGATCGCTGACCGATTCTCGAAGATCGGTTCGCGCCCTAACTTAAAAGAAGAGAATCTCACGGAGATCATTCAGAAAGTCTTCCAGTACTTCGATCGCCGTATTCCCCAGAGCGGCAAGAAGGTGGTCCTTTCCCTCAACACCACTGTTGCTGTCACCGCTTCTGTCAATAGAGAATTATTCGAATGGGTGATTGAGAACCTCGTCAAGAACGCGTTAGATGCAATCGAGAATGGGAACGGAGCAGTCACCGTGGTGCTCAGCGAGACTCCCAATGAAGTCCATATTGATGTCACAGACACAGGGAAAGGGATCGATGTTCGGAATCGCCAGGATATTTTTCGTCCGGGGTTTTCGACCAAAGCACGGGGATGGGGACTCGGGCTTAGCCTTTCCCAACGGATCATCGAGGCGTACCACAGTGGGCGACTCACTCTCCGCGAAAGCAAGTTGGGCGTCGGCACAACATTCAGGATTAGGTTGAAGAAGTAGTGAATCGGGCCGACTTCCCTTGCTACTGTCGTGCGCCGATCCACCCGCCCCTTTTGCTCAATATGCGGCCCCTGACGCTCCGCGTCGAGGTAAGCACCGAGCATGGGAAAGCGAACGCAGAGCGTCCGGCCCGCTGCGTTCCGACGGAGACCGTCGGAACGAGAATCAAAAGATCCGATGAGTTTTCACACAAGCTCTTCAGGTCGTGGAACGAATTACAAAAAAACGAATGGGCTTCAGCCCTCACCGCGGGCCTCTTGGCTAAAGCCAAAAGGTTTTTGGAGGATTATGATCCACGAGCTAAACAGGCTGTGTGAAAATCATCCGAACTCATCCCCCAACCCCTTCTCTTAAAAAGAGACGGGGAGGATGGAGTGCAGAATCAACAAGTCCCTCTCTTCCCAAGAGAGGGACTTAGGGTGAGTTCGGTGTTTTCACACAGGCTCTAAAGCTCGTGGCCATGCCTCTGTCTCTCAAAATCGCCGCATGTGTTTAGCTACAACATCGCTATCTCCAAGGAGAAGTTCATGATAAGACATTTCCTCTCGGTCGTCGTTTTCCTTTTTGTGATAGCCGGGACTGTCGAGGCTCAAAAAGTAAGTGGCAATGATCTGTTTGCGTGGGTTCAAGGTATTGAAGGGCGCTCCCCCGAAGGTCGTAGGGAGTTTGTCAAGAATGAGTTGAAAAAACTCGGTGTTGAATTCCGGATTATGCCTTTCGATACGACACTCGGACAGGGAGAAAGGACAAAAAAAGTTAGTGGAGAAAACGTCTTGGTGCGACTGGGGAAAGGACCAAAGCACATTGTCGTCGGGGCTCACCTTGATGCAGTGCCAAACTCACCCGGCGCCAACGATAACGGCGGGGGCGTGGCGGTGGTGCTTGGACTGATCAAAGCGCTGAAGAACCACCGATGGAACTTCTCCATTGACTTCTGCTTCTTCGATCAAGAGGAAGCGGGACTGATCGGCTCAACGTTCTACGTCAAGCGTTACAAGGAACGAGGGAACCATCTTGCCATGATCAATCTTGATGTTCAAGGAACCGGCGAGGAAGTGTATGTCGGACCGGTCGGTGGCGGAGACGACGACCGCATCATGCCAATCGTTCGCGACGCTGCAAGAAAGACCGGCTTTCCTTTTCAAGCGCGAGAGTTTTATCCAGGATCAGACTGGGGAGCGTTCGCCGATGCAAAGCTTGAAAATATTTCGATCTCTATCGTTCCGAAGGGAGATGCTGACCTCCTTGGCGAAGCTGTACGAAACCAGTGGAAGATTGACTCCACAAAAGTTCCGCAAGTCATGAGAGTGATGCACACGCCGGAAGATAAATCGGTGCATGTCTCGCCGAAAGCTCTCTCGATGTCCTTTGAGTTTACGAAAATTATCCTGCTGCTCTTGAATCAGTCCGAAAATTAGAAACCAATAGGAGGAGTCCATGCGAATCTTAAGCGTCATTGTCATTGTTCTCGTCGTACACGTCGGTCACGCACAGTCGCTCGACGACATGATCAAGAGAGAGCTTGCTGGCCTGGTGACAACCTACAAGCACTTGCATGCAAACCCTGAGCTATCTCATGCTGAGCAAAAGACGGCAGCTTACGTCGCGAAAGAGCTTCGAGCACAAGGCTACACTGTGACGGAGAATGTTGGAAAGTACGATCAGCCGGGTTTGAAATCGTACGGAATCGTCGCGGTGATGAAAAATGGAGAAGGTCCTACGGTAATGGTTCGCACCGATCTTGATGCGCTCCCCGTTGAAGAGAAAACGGGAGTTCCGTACGCCAGCAAAGTGAAAACGAAGAATGAAACCGGCGATGAGGTGTCCGTTATGCACGCCTGCGGTCATGATCTTCACATTACTTCCTTTCTCGGCACAGCCAAGATGTTGAGTCAGATCAAAGACCGCTGGCGAGGAACGCTTGTGCTGATTGGTCAACCTGCGGAAGAGCGATGCGCCGGCGCAAAGGCAATGCTCAACGATGGACTTTACACGCGATTCCCGAAACCGGATTATGCCATCGCCCTTCATACGAATGCATCGCTTGAAGCAGGCAAGATCGGATACTGCGAGGGGTACGCGTTGGCAAACGTCAACTCTGTTGATATTACGATCCGTGGCGTCGGGGGGCATGGTGCGTATCCGCAAGCGACAAAGGATCCGGTCGTGATTGCAGCGCAGGTGGTGTTGGCACTGCAAACAATCGTGAGTCGCGAGATCTCTCCACTCGACGCGGCGGTGGTAACCGTTGGTTCAATTCACGGGGGGACGAAGCACAACATCATTCCTGATGAAGTTCGTCTGCAATTGACGCTTCGTTCGTACAAAGAAGAGGTGCGGAAGAAGTTGATCGCTTCGATCGAGCGGATCGTTCATGGAATTGCCGCTGCCGCTGGAGTTCCAAAAGAACGCGCGCCAATCGTGAGCGTAAGCGAGACTGAGTCTATTTCTTCTACCTACAATAACCCCGAGCTGACTCGGCGACTTGCGTCGGCGCTCCAGTCGGTTCTCGGCACAGAGAATGTCGTGCGGACGGATCCTGTGATGGGAGGCGAAGATTTCGGAAGATTTAGTTTGGAAGGAAATCAGATTCCGATTTGCATGATCTGGCTTGGTGCTGTTGCACCGGAAAAAATACAAAGAGCAGCGCGAGGGGAGTTGATGCTCCCTTCGCTTCATTCAAGCGAGTTTGCTCCTGAAATTGAGGAGCCAATTCGAACGGCAGTAAAGACGCTGACGGCGGCGGTGCTGGAGTTAATGAGGAGGTAGCACGCCTCTCGTCATCTCCGCGCAAGCGGGAATCTGCAGGCTACGCGCACTTCCTAGTATCCCCACCCAAGACGTGTGGGAATTAATATAGGGAAAATCCTTGCCTCCCGGGGCTTACCAGACTGTCACTCCCCAGATGAAGTATGATCTGCCGTTATCCTCCACCCTTCAGGCTTTTTCTCTAACACCAGCGTAAACCTTCCCCAGGGCACGTCTTTCTCGCGTGAGAGTCTCCACACGCCAACAACCATTGCTATCGTTGGAGAGAGTTGTCTGATCTCCAGGTCGCTGAACTCCAAACGTCCCATCAATTCACGTGTGCCATACCGTTTCTTGTAACGGTCGAGAACATCTATGTATCCGTGAATCAAACTCCCGCCGCTTGAGAATAAGGTACTATCAGAACTCCAATAGCCACGCATGTACCCCGCTATGTCTCCCCGATTCCACGCTTCAACTTGATCTCCAAGCAACTTCTTGATCTCTTCTCCGTTTTTGACTCGCGGCTCTTGAGAAGAACAGGCAACGAGAAACAGGAGCGCAAGAGGAGCAAAAGCGAAGACTTTCATCTAGACCTTATGAGATCGGTTGCATCGGCTGTGGCTCCTCGAAACGCTTCTTTGGTCTGAAGATCGCGTATCCAATCAGCCCACCCAACACGGAGAAGATCGGATACAACAGCAAGCTAAAGAAGAGATTTCCCAATACGCCCAGCACCGATGTTGATTGGGCGAACGAATCCTCAAGCTGATCGCGGATTTGGTCTGCAGCGTCTGCTGGCAATGTGCCACTCTCTTCAAGATTCTCAAGCACGCGCTCCATCACCGACTGAATAAACTCTGCCGCCACGGGACCCATTGCCGCAAGTATCAAGAGATCAAATAACACGGACGTGAACGCTCCAACCACTCCTGCCATGACCCCGAGAATAACACCATCCGATGCTTCGAGCGGCGGCATTCCT
>JANONN010000256.1:0-9473 GCA_031420835.1 Ignavibacteriales bacterium
CCGAAAACCGCGTCAGATTACCAATCCCGTAGGGATTGCACGTGTGTAGTTCAGAAATAACAATAGAGTTCAGAACCCCGGTAGGGGTTCTACTACCATAGAATATGTACGCTGAGTAGTTACTTCGAGTTTAGGATTTCAAATTTCTGACATGAGCATGAAGCTCGTGGCGAAACTTTTTTCAACAACGTGCTAATGTCCGTGCTCGCTCCCTTGCGGCATGCCGAGCCCCATAAAGAGTGACGTCAACATGATGAAGATATACGCCTGCAAGAATGCCACAAAAAGTTCGAGCATATAGATGGCGGCGACAAAAACGACCGGTACGGTAGAAAATGCGTACGATTGTGCGATGAAGATAAATCCGAGCAACGACAAGATCACGATATGCCCGCCGGTCATGTTTGCAAAAAGACGCATGGCGAGAGCGAATGGTTTTGTAAAGAGACCGAGAATCTCGATGGGGATCATAATCGGCCAGAGCCACCATTCGACTCCGCCCGTGAGATGGGCGAGATAGTGCTTTAGCCCTTGTGCTTTGATTGCCGAAAGTTGAATCATAACAAACGCCATTCCCGCGAGCGCGCCCGTCACCGAAATGTTCCCCGTCGGAGTTGCCCCGAACGGGAGAAGCCCGAGCAAATTCATGACAAGGATGTAGAAAAATGTGGTGAGCAAGTACGGCATGTACTTGAGTCCGTCTTTCCCCATGTTCGAGACAACAATCTCATCACGAATGAACACAACGAATGTTTCGATAAGGTTGGAGAACCCTCTCGGAACGGGGTTTCTTCTAATAGATCTTGCGGCAGTGATTGCAAAGAATGTTACGAGCGCCGCTGCAACGAATAAGAAGAAGACATGTTTCGTGATCGAAAGGTCAATCGTTATTCCGCCGATTTGAATGGGGGGAAAATGCGGAAGTTCGATATGCCCGAAAGGAATCTCAAGCTCGCGCGAGTCATACATGTGGTGAAGGAGCGCGTTGAAATCAAAACCGTCACCATGCTCAGGAGTAACATGCGTGGCGGCAGCCTTCAGTGTATCGTGCACTGCGCTGCTTGCTTGTTGAAGTGTATCAGCGATATTGGGTGATTCGATCTTCAAGGTTGCAATGTTGGGTGTTTCGTCTTGACGCGTTTCTGGAGATGGTAGATCTCCAGAGCGAGATTCATCATATAGAAGAAGAGCATCGTCAACGTGAGTGAAAGCGATTCAAAATCGTAGAACCGAATCATCACAACGTACGCTGCCACCATGAGTACCAGGCGGACAGACATTCCGCCCACAACGATCTTCAAAAACTTCGTATGCACCTGTTCGAAGCCAACTTCGATCGCGGCATATCCCATCAGCAGATGCAAGAGCGAAACGATGCCTCCCCCCACAACGCTTCGGAGAACTTCCGCAGGTGCGTAGGTAGTTAGAGGGAAGTACGAGAGGAGACCCAAGCCACCAAAACAGAGCGCCACCAACCTCAAGAACGACCAGTCGAGCTTCATGTGCGAGAATGATTGGACGGCTTCTGTTTCCCTAATTGTGTCACCGAGCGGATAAACTTGATCAGCCCACCCACTGTTCCGATTGCGACACCCGTTAGCGAAAAGAGCGGTGACGTGTCGTATTTCGAATCAATCCAATTTCCAAGAAAGAAGAGAATAAGAACCGCCGCCGCCATTTGAAACCCTAACGTGAGAAAGGGCGCAAATTCTTTGTACGTTTGAAAAACCCCCGGCGGCTGATTCTTTGAATCATCCGTCTTCGGGGAATCGTTCATCGCTCGTGTTTCACTTCGTACGATGATGAGCGGTCGGACATGGTGATCTTTCCGTCAAACACGGATCCTTCGTCAATCACGAGTTTCCCGGCGCGGATATCCCCTTTAATGACGGACTTCCCTTCAAACACGATCTTTTCAGTCGCCGTAATTGAACCTCGAACCTTCCCGCCGATGACGACGTTCTTTGCCGTGACGTTCCCCTCAATTTCACCAGAATTTCCGACCGCGAGCGACTCGCTTGCGGAAACTTCCCCCACCACTTTCCCATCAACACGCACGCTTCCCTGGCTTCGGATCTTTCCCTCTACCACGGTGCCTGCGCCGATGATGTTGAGTTCTTTTATTGGATCAGGTTTTGCCACGGTCACCTCAGAAGTTCATGTTCAACAAATACGTTGTCGGGTTTTGAGCCGTTCCATCCTTCCATATCTCAAAATGAAGATGTGGACCGGAACTTGTGCGGCCAGAATTTCCCAGTAGTGCGATCGGTTCGCCCCGCTTCACAAATTCCCCCGCCGTTTTCAGCAACGACTGATTGTGCTTGTAGAATGTCACAAATCCATACGAGTGAGAAAGAATAATAACGTTGCCGTCCTCATTAATCCATCCCGCGAACACCACATGACCATCGGCAGCAGCATTGATCAACGTGCCTGTTTTGCCAGCGATATCGAGACCGTAATGGCGTTCCTCAGGAGAAAACCCCCGGGTCACGTATCCTGCGACTGGAAGGATTGCCGGAAAAGAAACCCGCACCTCTCCATTGACAACCGGTTGTGCTACGTGTTGAGGTACTTCCTTGAATAGCGGCTCATCAAACTGCAACCTGCGCCGTGACATCTGCTGAGCCTCGCTCAACGTTCTCTGGTCAATCTGCCGCGACGGGCCAGCGAGGACAATACCGGTGTCGGTCGGGACGGCTTTTTTCCCCAGTGCCTTTCGGAGTCTAATATTGTAAGCGCGCAATTCTATCAACTGCTCGGCCATGAAGGTCATGCGCTGATTGAGCGACAGTAACTCCTGACCGTACCGACGCTCTAGCTCAAAGTTTGGGATTTGAATAATCGTTCCGACTGGCGTGTAGACCAGCAAGAGCAGAACAACAGAAACGACAAAGGCTACGATCAGACTGATCCAGAATCCCATCTGCCACGGTGCAAGGCGGAACTTTCGTGATTTGCCTGCGTCATCATCCGGTACTATAATGAAGGTAAAGCGGCGCTTCTTGGAAGTATGGTGCAGGCGTTCGTCCGGCATTCATGGACACTACTGTCGTTTGACCGATTATCGTTGAAAAGGAGCGGAAAAATATAAGAAAAGAACTCCAAAAGTCAAAGAGAAAAGTCGGGTTTCAAGCTGCGACGGAGCTTCATTTACTTCAGACGGTGAGAATTTCCGTTTTCTCCTTTACGTACGCTGCCAACCTCTCCTTGAAATTTGCGCGACTGAACTGCTCAACATGCTTGCGGATATCCCGAGCGTTTATCGAACGGTGTTGTAGTTTGGTGATTGCCCCCAGCAACGCATCCGCCGTTTGCTCATAGAAGAATACTCCCGTGCCTCCATTCTCTTTTTCGATCACCGTTTCCATTGCGCCCCCCCTTCCGAACGCCACAACCGGCTTGCCACACGCCATCGCTTCGAGCAGGACGATCCCGAAATCCTCAACACCAGGAAAAATCAAGGCGCGGCATCCGGCGTAGAGTCGTACCAACTCATCGTCACTTTGCCAGCCGAGAAACTCTATGTTCTTTCGTGCCAGCGATTTCATGTTCTCCAACTCTGGACCCTTCCCCACGATGATCAGTCTCTCACCTAACTTGTTGAACGCCTCAATGGCCAAGTCCACTCTTTTATAGGGCACGTGAGCCGTGACGACCAAATAGTAGCCATCGTCCCGCTCGGAGAGTTGGAATCGTTCGGTATCCACTGGCGCATGGATTACATCGGCATCGCGACCGTAGTATGATTGAATACGGCGGGCGACGTTGTCGGAATTTGCGATGAAGTGATTCACGCGATCCGATGAGGCGACATCCCATTTCTGCAGGTACCGTCGGAACGCCGACATCGCCAATCGGGTTGCAAGTCCAGCCCTTCCGGGACCGAAATACTCATCGTACATCTCCCACACATATCGCATGGGCGTGTGGCAGTAACAAATATGGAGAGCACCCTGTCGTGGGATCGCTCCCTTCGCAAGGCAATGGCTCGTGGAGATAATCAGATCGAACCCCGAAAAATCGAACGACTCGATGGCTCGCGGGAAAAGGGGCAGGTAATTCCGATATCCCTCTTCCCTTAGCGGTAGGTTTTGGATGAACGACGTGCGGATGTTCATTCGCTCGATTGTGGGGGACACCGCCCCTTTATTATGGAGCAAAGTAAAGATTGTTGCTGCTGGGAACAGTTCACACAGGACTTCAAGGACCTTCTCTCCACCACGCATGCCGGTAAGCCAGTCTTGAACCAGAGCAACGCGAAGATGTTCAATTGAAGATTTCATAAGGAGAATGTTGAACCTCGCGCAAGCCATGGCTTGATCTGATCCCGATAAACAACATCGGGATTCTCAAAACGTCTGCAGCTCATAGAAAACATTCGCTGGACGTTTTGGGACCTTTTCACTGGTTTGATGATACGAAGAAAAGAGAAATCTAACAATGAACCCCGAAACAGAAGTCAGAGGTCAGAAGTCAGAAATCAGATGCCGGGGGCTGACCTCCGATCTCTGACCTCTGATCTCTGACGTCCGATCTCCGCCTTACGTCGTGTTTGCCTTGCATTCGCGTTGGCTCCTCGTTATATTGGCCAGCACTCATCAACCCTCATCGTATGGCTAGGCCACTTCCTTTCTTCTTCTAGGTTCGCATGTCCCTCCCTCTCTCGCTCCTCCTCTTTACACTCTTGTTCTTGGTCGGATCAGCGTTCGCGGTTCTCAATATCGGACCACTGATCCTCCTTCAACCAGAACGCAGAACAAAGGCGTGGTACGCCCGCTTCACCGACATTCTCGAGCCGCGCAATGCAGGGATGCCACAGGAAGACATTGTGTTCACAACGCACGACGGATTGCACTTGAGGGGATGGGTAGTGTCGCGCGGAACTGAGGCCAACGGTACAATCATCTTTTTACATGGAGTAGGTGATTGCAAGATTGCCGGCCTTTCACTTGCGAGACTCTTTTTCAACAATAACTACAATGTGGTTTTGTATGATTCGCGCGAACACGGCGAAAGCGACGGCGATTACTGCACGTATGGCTACTATGAAAAGTACGATGTGGTGACGTTGCTCGATATCCTTCATCGCCGTTCGGACATTCGGCTTGGGAAGATTGGAGTGTTTGGCACTTCGATGGGTGCCGCAGTGGCAATTCAGGCTGCAGTGTTGGATGAACGAATTTCCGCCATCGTTGCGGAAGCGTCGTTCACGGATCTCAAAACGATCTCCGTGGATTATCAACGGCGCATCATTCGGCTGCCGTGGCACTTCCTTCGCAATGTCTATCTCGCCCGTTCGCAAAAGCTCGCATCGTTCAAGGCCCGCCATGTCTCACCGCTTGAAGACGTGCAACGGAGCCGGACGCCGATGTTTTTCATTCATGGCATGAATGATTCTTTCATCAAACACACTTACTCGGAACTCCTCTTCACCGCGGCACACGAGCCGAAGGAGATTCTGATTATCCCAGGCGCAAATCACAATGATCTATGGGAAATGGGAGGACATGTCTATCAGCATCGAATCATGGCGTTCTTCGGCAAGTACCTTCAGTGATATGAACGCGGGATAGCCATAGGTAGAGTTCTACGAATTCCCTCATGAGGGACTGACCGAGCGAAATCACCAACTCGATTTTTTCGTCCCAATAATCATTATATTATGTTGGAATGAGAATATACCTCGACACGTGCAGTATTCAACGTCCTCTGGATAGCAAGACTCAATCCCGGATTGCCATAGAAGCTGAGGCGGTGTTGGCCATCTTGTCACTCATGGAGGTTGGGAAACTCGAGTTAGTTTCGTCAGAAGCGCTCCTTTTTGAAATGGCAAGAAACCCAAATGCGAATCGGAAACAGTTCGCGTGGGAATTGTTGCAACAAGCGGCTCTTTTTGTGGATCTCAACGAAAGCATTGAACATCGCGCAAAAGAACTCGTTGAGCGCGGCCTTAGACCTTTGGATGCTCTTCATGTTGCATTCGCAGAAGAGGCAATGGCAGACTTTCTTGTTACTTGTGACGATAAATTGTTGAAGAAATCTAATCTGCTGCATGAGTCCAAGACACATATTCTTTCTCCACTTGACTTCATACAAAAGGTGAACCTATGACCACCGCAAAACCACTAACGGAAATTACACATGAAGCGATTCATATTTTGTGCAAAGAGATTGGACTCGTCAACACCATTCGCTTCATCAATCAGTTTACGATTGGATATGGAAACTATGCTGAGGAGCGGGATCGATTATTTGGTGACCTCTCTCTCGGAGAAATCATTTCTGAGATCAAGCAAGCCAGAAAATCTGGCAAGGCATAGTGAACGGCGGAGCTTTTGTTCGTTTTCTCATTTCACGCTTTTTCCCTCTCTCTGCAGTTCTTTGCTGCTTTCTCTCTGAACTCCACCCCCAAACTCCCTTCTCGCTCGATAGCGCCAGCTCATACTTAAAGACCCTCTCGGTCGAAATCGGTCCGCGCCCGATGGGTTCACCGAACGAGCGGAAAGCAATGGAGTTCGGTGTATCAAAGTTCCGACAATTCGGACTTCATGAAGCATACGTGATGCCAATGAAGACGACCTTAAGTCATGAAGTTGGCGGTATCGTCAATACGAACAGCGGCATTGCAATCGGTGTGCTCAAAGGAAAGAGTCAGAGGATCATTGTAATCGGAGGGCACATTGATTCTGCGAACCCAGAGGTCCCGGGAGCAAACGACGACGGCTCGGGTTCAGCCGTTGTGATTGAGCTTGCTCGAGTGCTTGCACTGGGGAAAAATGAATCAACAATCGTCTTCGCGTTGTTCGGCGGCGAAGAGGAAGGACTTCGCGGCTCGCGTTACTTCGTAGAGAACTTCCCTCTTATAGATAGTGTGGCGTTCATGGTGCAAGTTGACATGGCAAATGGATCGGATTGGCTCCTTCCACTTCTCGATTCGAAAAACCACAGTGCCCCGCAATGGCTTGTCGAGGCCGCGTATGAAGAGTACCGTGCACTCGGATACAGCGGGTTTTCGTATCCAACGCACTTCATGAGCCTCAGCAGTTTGTTCGGCTCCGGCGCGATCACGTCTGATCACCTTCCGTTTCTTGAGCGTGGCATTCCGGCCATTGATTTTACGAGCGACGTGAATGACCCGATCCACACAGCACAAGACACGTACGAGAATTTTAAGATCGAAGGATTGAAGCGATCAGGCGATTTGGTGTATCGACTCGTTGAGAGGTTCGACGGCGGAGTGCCTGCCAGACTGATGGCAGGCGGGCCCGAGGAAAGAAACGATAGGTATGTTCTTGTTGATTTCTGGATGATACCGCTGTTCATTCCGTTTTGGACTCTTCTGGCGTTCATCGGCTTGGCGATCGTCATTTCCCTTTTTGCGGTTCGAAGGCTTCACGTCAAATATCTTGCGACCGACCGGACGACTCTCCCTAAATGGTCCGGCATGAAGCTCTTCTTCTTCATGCTCATCATACAAACGTGTGTTTGGTTCTCCGAAAATATTGTAGGACTCATCAAGGGCGATCGCTTTCCGTGGATCGCAGACCCGGGTGGATATATCGCTTTGGGATTTATCGCTGCAACGGTTGGGATTTGGATCGCATTGCGGTTTTCGAAAACGCTCAGACTCACGACAGATCCTTACCCGTACTTTCTCCGGAGCGTTGTTTTTCTCGTTGTGTTCATCTTTCTGTTGGGGCTGCTCAGTGTTCGTGCCGCAGTGTATCCTGCTGCTGCGCTTTTCTTTCTTTCGTTGGCAATGCTCTTCTCAAATCCATTAGCGAAGATTCTCTTTTGGATTGCGTCGCCTTACATGATGTATCGCTTGATCTTCTCCGAAGGATTTGAGTTAGTGGCTCGTTCTATTGCTCTTTCTCCGTCACGGGATTTCACTGCCGGCGTCATACTTCATCTCGTGTTCATTGTGTTCTTTTCACTCTGGTCGTTTCCCTTCCTTCTTGGGTTTGCTTCTATCAATCGAGACGCGAACAGCGATCTTTTGTGGTTGAGAAAGTTTTCGACCAATCGTGGGCTGGGTGTTGCACTCTTCACGTTTGCAATACTTGTTGTATTCCTGAGCGCAAAGCCATCATACAACGAACTCTGGAAACCGAACCTCCTCGTTGACAGAAAGGTTAATCTCACATCAGGCGAAACGACACTCTCTCTTTCTTCATCCGAGTACTTTAAGAATATATCACTCCACTCCGACGACTTTGACACAACCCTCACAGGTTGGAGCACCACCGGTCCTATCAAAAGAACCTCAATGGGGAATGAGGCATGGCTGAATGTTGACCATGAGGTGGAAGTTAGTGGTGATAGCGTGAAACAGTTTCAGATCTATACTCGGATTCGAATGAGGCATCGGCCATACCACCTTGTTGTTACATACTCATCAGGTAATGGGAAGATGTTGGATTTTGCGGCCCCCTATGAGTCGTCCCCTTCGAACCGCGACTCGACTGAGTCTTCGGTGAGCGGCTCGGCTGAGTTCGCCGAAGACTCAGACGCACCGCTCGTCGAAGTCTCGGCCACCTTGCGTTGGTACTCCTTCCCCGACACTGTCATAAATGTCGCAGTAAGCTTCAAGGTAAGCGGAGCGGACAGCGTCGCACAGGGCATAGAAGCTGTGTTCGTGCAACCGTATGGAAACACTATCGTTAGCGGATATGCAGGAAACATCTCTTACAGGACACTCCTTTACAAACACACTTTGCACCGTTGAAAAAGCTGGCTTGCCTTGACGTTGGTTTCACTTGACATTCAGATTAAAATTTTGTAACTACGGGTGCAATTTTTTGGGGGAGGAACCTGTCTCGATTGTGGTAGCTGCCCGCACCAGTGCAACTCCCGATCGGACATTCCACTAATCCACATCATTCATCCACACTACATGTTGGAGGAGATATGAAAAAATCTCTAAAGCGTCTTTTGGCGAGCGCTGTTTTGATGGCAGCGCTTCTGATGATTGCTTCGCCGATTGCGTTCGCCCAGGAATTCACGGGTGAGGTTCGTGGTACCGTGAAAGACAAATCCACGGGTGAAGCATTGGTCGGAGCAAACATCCTCGTTGTTGGTACCAATAAAGGTACAACAACGAACTTTGAGGGAGCTTACAGCCTCAAGGGATTGCCTCCTGGTCAGTACACTATCATTGCACGATTCGTTGGCTACGTTCGTGGTCAGCAGACCGTGCAAGTGGTGGCAAACCAAGCTGCCGAGGCGAGCTACAACCTTGATCAGGACATCTTCAGAACTGATGAAGTTGTCGTCACGGGACTTTCAGGAGAGATTCCGCGTTCCGAACTTGGCAATGCCATCTCCAAAGTTTCCGGTGAAGTGATACAGAAGGTGGTCACAACGAACATTATGGATGCCCTTGCAGCGAAGACACCGGGTATCGAGGTAACGCGTGGCGGCGGAACACCCGGCGCAGGGACATACGTGACGATCCGCGGACGTCACAC
>JANONN010000257.1:0-3240 GCA_031420835.1 Ignavibacteriales bacterium
CCAATTGTTTCCAGGCGTCGTGTTCTTATCTTTCAGGAACGTGATGTATTCTTTTGAACTTGTCTGATAGTACAGATTGACCTCATACCAAATAACATTTGTGGGAAAGGTATAGGTTGTCACATCCCAGTACTGGCCATCGGCGTACGTTGCGGCAACTGGCGGTGATTGAATGTTCTTGAAGTTCTGATTGGTGAATCCCCGCGGCGGAATCCGGTTATCTTTCACAACTGTATTGTTCAATACGAAATGAAACGATGAACCATCTGGGTCATTCGATTTTCCGGTCGCCGCCACAATCTCTGGCGTCATGCCAAGTTTCGCTTCATAGACTTTTGTGTTGGATGTTATCAACGTCGCATTCGCCGTATCGTAAGCGCCAAATTCGGCAACAAGAACCATCCCCGCGTTGAATCCTTTTACGTTCAGCCACATCCGCCGCCCTTCAGGATAACCGGTAGGCAATTTGTGACCGGACTGATTCGTCACTTTAACCTGTATCGTGTGTGGCGGCTGCGGAGTTACTTCTAATGTTGCAGCTTTTTGGAGCATCCTTCGGGCGCGTAGGATACCCGAATCAATCGCCGCTGAGTTTACCTCACGTGGATAGAAATGACGTACCAACCGTGGCGCAAATGTGTTGCCGCCTACGAAATCGTGCAATGCCAAATCGGTTCTCGTCGCCCCCTGCCCGGCAGCTTGGCCAGTAACATCTTTCATATGACAATCCTGGCACGTGCGCACGGTATCCCTGTTGCCGCCGAACTGTGGAGCATAAACGCCCTGTGCCGTGTTATACGAACTCTTCAACCATTCGCTGTATGTTCGTTCGATTGGAAATTGATCGTAGGGATTTTGCGACGGCGGCGGATCGTTGAGCGGATTGAGCGTGTAATAGAAATTGCCGCTGCCGTCGGTCTGTTTGGAGAAAACCGGATTGCTCACGTCGTGGCACGTGCCGCACAGCGCAGCGTCGCGATGAAATGGAGAATAATAGAATGCGTGGCTCGGACCGCTTGTGCGTGGACCTCGGCGCGTTTCATCTGAATCAACGACATACATACCGTTTCCCGGGGATGGAGGGATAGATGACAACGTCTTAAGATACGTTGTATCCCGCCCGTATGACCCCACTGATGAAATATATGCAGCGTCGCCCGGATACGGGTTGGTTCCGAGTGGAAACGGCTTCACCATTCGGTGGCAGAATTCGCACGAAACCCCTTGCCTATCATCCGCAGTCAAATTGCTTCCGCTCGTCGGCACAGAGCGCCCCTCCAACCAACCAATGGGGGTGTGACATCGGATGCAGAGATCGCCCGAGTTCGCTGCGTCTTGGTTTGCGATTGCCAAAGCGGCGAGGTATAGCGGATCGCGCTGGGATTGAGCCATCATACTCCCCTTCCAATTGAAGCCCGGCTCGACATTCGCATTATATCCATCATGGCAGCCGCAACCCGCCTTGAAATCTCCCGATTGGCCCGGCTGACTCCCCGAAAGCTTGAAGTCCAACAATGTGGTTCCAACGGTTGCAGCATAAAGAAGAGTTGTGAGAACAATCAAAGATAGGGTGAAAATAAGGCGGGGTTTCATGGTAGCTCCTCAATAATGAGTTCAA
Organism: Ignavibacteriales bacterium; assembly: GCA_031420835.1. Taxonomy (GTDB): domain Bacteria; phylum Bacteroidota; class Ignavibacteria; order UBA10030; family UBA10030; genus JANONN01. The sequence continues at coordinate 1,619 of JANONN010000257.1, forward strand.
AAGAACCGCACATTAAGGAATACCACAAGTGTCAAGCCAAATCAATGAGTGTGCCGAGAGGGTGTGGTGAAATAATCTTGAAGAATGAGCAAATCGAGCGGGTATTTCAGACTTAGTAGATGAATCTCTGTCAGATTTGGGAACGGCTTGAGAACCATTTCTCGATAGTGGAAACGAAACGAGAAACTTAGCGACGGTCTCTCCGGTGGGGGACGCACACAAACTTCCATAAAGATCAACTCTTCTTCAGCATCCCTCGAAGAAATCTCCCCGTATGTGATTTCTCATTCAGCGCAATTTCCTCCGGCGTTCCGGTGGCGACGATCTGTCCCCCCTTCTCTCCTCCTTCCGGTCCAAGATCAATGATGAAGTCGGCACACTTGATCACGTGGAGGTTATGCTCAATAACCACGAGCGAATGACCCTGATCCAACAGCGCGTCGAAGCAACGGAGAAGCTTTGCAATATCGTCGAAGTGTAATCCCGTCGTCGGTTCGTCGAAAATGAAGAGCGCCTTTCCTTCCGTCTGCGCGCTGAGAAGGTGGTTCGCCAACTTGATCCTTTGTGCTTCACCACCCGAAAGCGATGTGGCTTGAGTGCTCAGTACCGGTTGTTCCGCGAAGATATTGCAGATAATTTCCGTCCTTACTTGTCAGCGGGGGTTGAACCTTCGATGGTATTCGTCGCGCCGTACGTGTTCGTCCGGGACAATGGTCAGGGGTTTCCCTACACCGAACAAGTGGAGTTTTTCAATAGCCTCAAGGACGGTCAGGCCAAGTACACTCTTGGAGGATATATCGGCGCCGGCGCGTATTTCGGATTGGATCGCGGGGCGCTCACTGGACTTAGCGTTCGTTACTACATTGTCCCCTTCCGAAAAGGGATCGAAGTGTTGGATGGAGGATTCATCAGAACGTTTGGCGGGTTTTACATCACGTTGAATTTTGGGTCGTTGTACTGACTCACGGATAGAATCGAAACGCCACGCCCATCTCGATTCCTATTCCAACGGTTGGAACAAGGAAAAGAGCCGGCCCCACTTCGACGGCAACGTCGAATGGATGTTGGGGGAAGATGTAGGTAACGCCTGCCACGCCACGAATTCCCAACGCGACAGAGTTGGTGTTGCGCTTGAGTGAGCCAATCCCCGCTTCGCCAAGAACAATCCCAGCACCATAGTAGAATGGGAACTCACGATTCTTCAGCGCATCGGTGTGGATGAGGTAATCTGCACCGACAGTAACTCCCCCAAACCCTCCCCCAAGCGTCCCTTGATATGCGATTGACGACGACTCCCAGTACTTGACAGATAATCCTGTCGGAAAACCGAGCACGACTCCCACGCCTAACTTCTTGGGCTGCGCGCTCAAGGAAAGTGAAACCAAAAAGACGAACATTGAAACACACCAGAATTTCTGCATCGCTTTGCTCCTTATCGTTAGATTATGAGAATTTGACTACAGGTTAAGAAATGGACGAAGAAATTTTCCTGTGTAAGAACGATCATTCAGCGCAATTTCCTCCGGCGTTCCGGTGGCGACGATCTGTCCCCCCTTCTCTCCTCCTTCCGGTCCAAGATCAATGATGAAGTCGGCACACTTGATCACGTGGAGGTTATGCTC
>JANONN010000258.1:0-6375 GCA_031420835.1 Ignavibacteriales bacterium
TTCATGCCTCACTCCCTTCGCGAAAATGACGAACTACGGAGTTGATGACGTGAGAAAGAACGTCTCCATGATGTGGAATTTCAGAAACGGTGTGAAGTGAGTCTACGGGTAACTACTCAGCGCTATGAATGTGTCAATTACCTGGCAAATAAACAGGCCGCTCCTATCGGAGCTTGAATGGTTTCTTTTGTTAGAATCTACAAACAGAACGCACCTACGGTGCTTTTCCCATCATCGAGTGAAGTGAAAAGTCCCGGTAGGGACGAACTGTTTATAGAAAAAGCGTACCAAAATAAGTAAAGCTCCATCGGAGCGACCTGTAAATTGTGCTTTGGCAAGGCAACACCCTTTGCTGAGCAGTTACGAAAAGAGAGTAGTTATGATTTCGACTGACACACTCAACAGAATTGTTCAGCAGATCGTTCAATCTTGCAAACCGGAAAAGGTGATTCTGTTCGGGTCGTATGGCTACGGAACGCCTGATCCGGATAGTGATCTTGATATTCTGGTTATCTCACGATGGAGAGGGACATCGTCCGAACGTATTCGACGCGTTCTTCGTGCAATCAAAGAAGAAGGATTCTCGATTGATGTCATCGTCAAGACGCCGACGGAGTTTGAGAAAGGATTGAAGGGGAGAAACTGGTTTTTGCAAGAAGTTGCTGAAAAGGGCCGGGTACTCTATGCACGATGACACCGCGGAGTGGATCAAGAAAGCTGAAGGGGATTTTCGATTTCCAATTTTCAATTGCTGATTGTCGAAGAGGAAACGGATGAACCCCGTGAGATAGCCAACTGAAAACGCGAGGTCATGACGTTTGAGCAATTATCTCACGGGGTGAAGCAATGTTCTGGATTGAATTGTTGCTGGAGATGAGAAAGGTGGAAGGAGAACGTGGCAAGAGGCTCTGGAAGGAAGCAATGAGCTAATGGCAATTTTTTCAGCTTCGCACATCACCGCAAAACACAACCGCTGATCAAACCAATTTGGCAATCGGCAATTGACAATTGACAATCCCAAAATGATCTCCCCACAACTCTACTCCGCCGCTCAAGTTGCCGTTCGCGACTGCATGGGACTCCAGCCCGGCGAGCGTGTCGCCGTCATTACCGATGAACCGTGCCGCGCGATCGGGTTAGCGATGTTTCAAGTTGTGAAGGATTTTGGGAACGATGTGTTCCTCATCGAAATCACTCCCCGCCGAACGAACGGCGAAGAGCCTCCGCCGGAAGTCGCTGAGATGATGCAGAAAATGGACGTGGTTTTGATACCCACCAGCAAATCCATGACGCACACGAATGCGAAGCGCTCAGCCCAAGCGAAAGGGGTTCGAATCGCAACGCTTCCCGGTGTCACAGAGGATATGATGGTGCGCTGTATGAACGCCGACTATCACAAGATCGCCGAACTGACAAACAAACTCGTGGCGATGATGGAGCAGACTTCGGTCATTCGAGTCACATCTCCTGCTGGGACGGATATCACGATGCCTATGAAAGGTCGAAAGGTAATCCCCAGTCATGGGTTGTTCCGCGAAAAAGGAAAAGGGGGAAATCTTCCAACAGGGGAAGCGTTTCTCGCTCCATTAGAGGAGCAATCGCAAGGCATAGTCGTAGTGGATGGCTCAATGGCAGGTGTCGGCATTTGCAAAACACCGATCAGAATTGAAGTGAAGGATGGATATGCAGAAGAGATCTCCGGCGGCGAGGAGGCGAAAAAGCTTGTTGATCTCCTTGCCATTCACGGACGACTCTCGCGCAATGTTGCTGAATTTGGAATAGGCACGAACGATAAGGCGAAGATCACGGGCGTGATTCTCGAAGATGAAAAAGTGTTGGGCACGATCCATATTGCATTCGGCGACAATGTTTCGATGGGGGGAACAATCAACGTTCAGAGTCACTTAGACGGGCTGATTCTTTCACCCACAGTGTGGTTTGACGATAAAAAGATCATGCAGGATGGGAAGCTTTTGGTTCCGTAATCTGTCTAAACTATCAATCTTCAACTCACTAAAGGAGGGAAGCGTCATGAGAAGGACAGTTATCATTGTTGTGGCACTGCTTGTCTCGCAGCTTGTCTTTCCACAATCGGAGAAACAAGAGAACTCGCCAACAGGATGGACGCCCGACGAGATGATAAAGTTCAAACGAGTCGGGGGAACTGACATTTCCCCGGATGGGAAACTCATTGCATACACCGTCTCCACTCCGATGATGGAAGGAGAGAAATCGGAATTCCTGACTCACATCTGGGTGACATCCTCTGACGGGAAGATAAACTACCAATTCACGTTTGGCGACAAGTCATGCTCCAACCCGGCATTCTCTCCAGATGGGGAATATCTTTCTTTTACATCAAGTCGCGGCTCCGACAACAAACCGCAGATCTGGCTCATGCACCTGACTGGCGGTGAAGCAGAGCAGATCACAAAAACAAAGTCGGGTGTTGGTTCGTATAGTTGGTCGCCCGACACGAAACACATCGCGTACACAATGACAGACCCAGAAACCGAACAAGAGGAGAAGGACAAGAAGGAAAAACGCGACATGCAACTGGTGGACAAGAACTATAAGTACTCCCATCTGTATACGATCGTTGTTGAGAAGGACTCCAAAGGAGAACGGAAGACACAGAGAGTTACAAGTGGAGAATTCCACGTGACATCGTTCGATTGGTCGCCCGATGGAAGGACACTCGTATTTTCCCATCAAATCAATCCGACGGTTGATGTGTGGCCCACGTCAGATGTTTCAAGTGTGCCGTCAGATAGCGGTGCGGTGAAGAAGCTTGTAGCATGGAAAGGAGCAGACACCAGCCCCCGGTATTCGCCTGATGGGAAATGGATTGCATTCGCCTCTGACGGTGGTGACCCAAAATGGGCAAGCTTCGAAGATCTGTACGTCATGCCAGTCACGGGTGGAGATACGAAGAAGCTCGCTGAAACGCCGGATCGGAACTTCAATATGAACTCATGGTCTGCCGACGGAAAAGAAATCTATGTTTCAGAAACCGATCGTACTTCTCCGCGCCTGTTTGCAGTGCCAGTAAATGGTAGCAAACCCAGAATTGTTACAACCGGTGCGGGATCGTATTCCGGGATGGCTTTTAGTCGTGATGGTGCGGTCATGTCATTTATCTTTCAAACGTCCGAACAATCTCCCGACATTCACGTCAGCTCTGCGCGGAAGTTTGAACCAAAGAAGCTGAGTGATGTCAATGCAGACTTCCCGAAGCTTACGATGGGCAAAACAGAAGTGATTCGATGGAAATCAAAAGATGGAAAAGAAGTTGAAGGCCTTCTCACGTACCCAGTCGGATATCAGAAAGGAAATCGCGCTCCGCTTATTCTCAATATCCACGGCGGACCTGCTGGTGTGTTTACTCAGAACTTCACGGCCGCGGGAACGACGTATCCGCTTCAGGCATTTGCTCAGGAAGGCTATGCAATTCTCCGCCCGAATCCCCGTGGAAGTAGCGGATATGGCAAAGATTTCCGATTTGCGAATTATAACGATTGGGGCTTTGGCGATTACGACGACGACATGACGGGAGTTGAGAAAGTTATTGAAATGGGAGTTGCCCATCCCGATAGTCTGGTCATCTGCGGTTGGAGCTACGGTGGATTCATGACATCGTTTGTGATTACGAAAGATCATCGATTCAAGGCCGCCAGTGTTGGCGCTGGCGTGACGAACTTGATGAGCTTCAACGGTACTGCCGATATTCCGAGTTTCCTGCCCGACTACTTTGGCGGAGAGTTCTGGGATCGGATGGAGGTCTATATAAAACACTCCGCGATGTTTAACGTGAAGAATGTGAAAACACCGACACAGGTTTTGCATGGCGAGAAGGATGCCCGCGTGCCATTGTCGCAAGGTCAGGAGTTTTATGTTGCGGTCAAGCGTCGTGGGATTCCTGTGGAGATGATTGTCTATCCACGCATGCCTCATGGATTGCAAGAGCCGAAGTTTATCGCAGATGCCGGAAAGCGAATGATCGAATGGTTCAACGCAAATCTAAGAAGAGGAACGACATCGAAGGCGATGGGCGGAAATTGACTTTGCGGAGCGAAGGAACCGCGAGGCTGTACAAAATGTAGGGCGAGATGTCATCTCGCCCACATTGAGCTTTAGAAAACGGATTGACTCCCACAACTCCTGAACCTGTTGGAAAGGTCAATTGTACTTTTGTTCAGCCTCGCTCGATGGTCGTCATTGATGACAACACCATGAGCGCAATCCAGATCCCAATCCATGAAATTCTATTCCGCACTTCCCGTAGTGGCGGCCCGGGCGGGCAAAATGTCAACAAGTTAGAGACACGCGTCGAGCTGCTCTTTGACATCAAGAACTCTTTAGCATTAACCGAAGAACAGAAGCGTGTGATCATTGAGAAGCTCGCATCACGGATTGATGAGAACGGCGTCCTCCGAGTTGTCGCACAAGAATCGCGAAGCCAGTGGCAGAACAAACAGGTCGCAATCAAGAAATTCATTGAGCTTCTTCGACGCGCGTTACGTCCCGTGAAGAAAAGAGTCGCCACAAAACCAACCCTGGCGGCGAAAGAAGAGCGGTTGAAAGTCAAAAAAGTGAGGAGCGCGAAGAAACGACTAAGAAAGTTCACTATTCAAAAAGACGAGTTCAACAATTGAAAGGGTAAGCATATGCCAATCATTCATGAGCAACTTCCCGCCCAGCGACCGGGGTGGAATTTCTTTCGTTGGTTTGCCGCTGCCGCTATTGCGTTGATTATTATTTTGATGGTGGTCGGTGCGTTCGTTGTTCCCTTCAAAATGATTTCCGAGGCTCAAGCGCCGGATGCCAAGGAGTGGCCATGGTGGCAAACTGGTCTTATCATTGCCATTTCTGTGTTCTATCTCTGGATTTCGCTCCTCATATTCTATCATATCCTCCTGCCGGTTGTGCGAATGCGGACGAAACGGTACATTGTAGAAGAACAAGGTGTGGGAATAGAGTTTCAGAATGGAAAGCTCTTGACGATTCCATTCTCTAATGTTGCAAAGATCCGCTTTCGTGATCCAAAGCAGATCGCAACACGGCCTCTCTGGAAGAAGATCCTGGATCCAATTGGCTTGGTTGATGAGTCTGAGGTGCACACCGCGTGGGAATGGTTGAAACTTGAATTCGTACCAGCTTTTCCGAAAAAGACAGTGATGCCATATGTTCTTGGATTTTCATCTCAACAAGGAGACATACTTGTTCACCGCAAAAAGGGTGCGGGCCTGAGCCGACTCATTAAGCCGTGGTTACACCATCCCGAAACGGTACGCGATCTGAACCTGACGCCGGAAAACCCATCAGAATTCTACAAGCAGCTCCAAGCAGCGTATGATGGCTGGAACAAGAATAATTGAGCGACAGAATACATTCGTGGTTTCGCGGATGTGGAATGGACAATGGATGCAGGTTCCGAATATATCAGTTATTGCCGCCGCAGGTTTCTTAACGAGTATCTCCCGCGCATTGAACGATGCCTCGCCGAGCTATCGGAAGAGGATCTCTGGTGGCGGGCGCATGAGACCAACAATAGCATCGGCAATTTGATGCTGCATCTTTCGGGGAACGTCCGTCAATGGATTGTCTCCGGTTTAGGCGGCGAGCAGGATGCCCGAAATCGTTTAGCAGAGTTCGCTGAGAGAAGCAAGATTCCCAAAGCTCAGCTTCTCAACAACCTTCGAACAACTCTGCAGGAGGCTGACCAGGTTTTGGCCGCCATTGATTCAGGCCGGTTGCTGGAAGTCAGGCACATTCAGAAATACGATGTTACCTGTCTGGACGCGCTGTCGCATGTGGTTGAGCACTTTGCGCAGCATCTCGGACAGATTATCTACATCACGAAACTGCGCACCGGAGCCGATCTGAAGTTCTACGATCTGTGATTTCTATCCCACTCCAGCCGCTCTTTGGCTGGCCGCCGCTTGCGCATGAGAGGCAACTTTCAGAGACGGTGAGCGTAAGGAGAGTAGGGTATTCATTCCAAAGCGAATACAAGAAGTGGAGGTTCACGATGAAAAAACTCTATCGTTCTGATACCAACAAGAAACTTGCCGGCATTTGTGGTGGCATCGGAGAGATGCTCAATGTGGATCCAACGGTAGTAAGACTTCTGGCGGTCGTTCTGGCAATCGCGACCGCGTTCATTCCCTTCACAATTGGCTACATTCTTGCATGGTGGATTATCCCGACGGCAAGCGAAATCAATCCACCCCAATCAACATGAAACTTTTCTCGAGTGATGGGCGTTGAAGAAAGCGACATTAATCAAGAAGGTGCCCCGATGAAAGGGATACTGGAGCTCATAATGGCGGGAGTGATGAACATGGTTGCTCAACCTGTGTACGCCGAACCATC
>JANONN010000259.1:0-3140 GCA_031420835.1 Ignavibacteriales bacterium
CGGCTCATGGATTAATGCAAACTTCGATACATGGATCGGGGAGGATGAGGAAAACCGCGCGTGGGATTATTTATTGACTGCTCGGTTGGACCTTGCAAAATCAGGTGTACCTCCGCCGGAAGGGAAAAGGAAACCACCGAAGAATGGAACCAAGTCTTGGTATGCCAGCCATGCGTGGGAATCCATGTATGCTGCGGAAGGGTCCGATTGGTTCTGGTGGTATGGAACAGATCAAATCTCCTCGGGTGGGGATAAGCCTTTCGATGATGCGTACATCACTCACCTCAACAACATCTACCGCTTCGCGAGAAAGGCGGGCGGGAAGATGCCAAAGAGAGTGTTCGAACAGATTATTCGGGATCCGAAAGCCCCGTTTACTTCGAGCCACGGGACGATGGCGCAAAGCGATGATGATCTTGTGAAAGTGATTTTCCGATGTGATACACGGGGACAAAAAGTTGAGAAAGCGATTTATATTACAGGAGATTACCGCACGCTCGGCAACTGGAGACCGAATGCCATCCGAATGTACGACGATGGGACACATGGTGACGACCTTGCCGGCGACGGCATCTGGGCTCTTGAGTTGAGGCTTCCCGCCGGTATTGAACTCCGTTATAAGTACACCAATAGTGGAGAGGAGGGAAAGTGGGTCCCCAGTGAAGAGTTTCCCGGACTAGCACGCCGCGTTCGCATCGAGCAACAAAATGGTAAACCTGTTGTTATCCAAGACCGGTTCGGAGTTCTCTGAGCCCCATCGAAGCCATCTCCTTTTTGTGACGCCACACCCTCCAAAGGAGTCCTTCGGACTTTTCGCTGGTCTCTTTACTTAGATGTAGTGCCTTACAAATTGTCAACTACCACTTCTCCTTCTCGTGAATACCACCCCTGTTAGTATCAGCCCTTTCCTTCTTCTTGCGCTTCAATATTCATCGCCGAAAAAAGATATATCAGACCATTCGTCACTTCACAAAAGCACCACATCGGAGATGCCATGAAATTCCACACCGAGTATCTTTGGTTTAATACAAAGAAACACCGCGAGTACATCAACATGACGAATGAGGTTGAAAAGATACTTGGCAAAAGCGGTATCAAAGAAGGAATGATCCTTGTTTCGGCAATGCACATTACAGCAGCTGTGTACGTGAACGATGCAGAGAACGGGTTGATTCAGGATATTGATGATTGGCTCGAACACCTTGCGCCGTTCAATTCCGAATACCGCCACCATCGCACTGGCGAAACGAACGGGGATGCACATCTCAAGAGTTTGCTCATCCACCACGAGGTTATTGTGCCAGTCACTGACGGTAAGCTCGATTTTGGCCCGTGGCAACAAATCTATTATGCTGAGTTTGACGGGCAACGCCGGAAACGCGTGATTGTCAAGGTCATGGGGGAATAAATAAGGAATGCGGAATTCGGATTGTTGAAATTGAAAGATTTGACCATTGACGATTGAATGATTGAATCCAATGAATCAATGGCTAAATGGCTCGGCCGTTCATTGATTGCCGCTTCACTTTTGCGTATTTTTCCCTTCGCATGAAGATTTCTCATCTCTTAGAGTACTCCGCCTTTCTGACCATCGCATTCTCTGTTCAGCTACTTCCCCTCAGATTGGTCCGGACAATCGGTGGATGGCTCGGTGAGACCGTGTTCAATCTTGTTGGATACAGACGTGAGATAACATTGGAGAATCTCCGGAACGCTTTTCCGGAAAAGTCGAGTGCTGAGCTGATCGAAATTGCGACAATGACATTCCGAAGTATGGGTGTTACTTTTTTCGAGATCGTCTGGACTCCCAATCTGACCCGTGAGAAGCTTCTGGAAGAAGTTCATTTTGAGAATGCCGCAGGAGTGCGCGAGATCCAAGCAAAAGGAAAAGGCATCGTGCTTCTCACCGGGCATGTCGGAAACTGGGAGTGGTTTGCTCACAGCGTCGGTGTCTCCACAGGTATTCCGCTGCACGTCATAGCCAAGGGGCAAGCCAATCCGTTTGTTGACCGGTTCATTAACCGCCTCCGAACGAAATTCGGGAACAAGGTCGTTCCGATGGCCTTGTCGGTTCGTGAAACGCTACGAGCGTTGAATGGGGGCGAATTAGTCGGAATTGTCGGCGACCAAAGCGCAGCGAGAGAGAGTGTGTGGGTTGATTTCTTTGGCCGCAAGGTGCCAACGCATCAAGGGCCGGCTGTCTTTTCCCTAAAAACAGGCGCGCCAATTATAATCGGCTTTTCGGTTCGCCAACCTGGCGGCAACTATATTTCCGACTATCGCGTAGTCCCGATGGATGGATTGAACGGATACACACAAGAGAATGTCAAAGAACTCACGCAGCGCCACGTTCAGATCATGGAAGAGATCATTCGTCGTCATCCTTCTCAGTGGATGTGGACGCATCGCCGCTGGAAGCACACCGAAGAGGATTCTGTACTGGAGACGATAAGCCAGTCATGAGAAAGATTGAAAATATTCTAGTGATTCAAACCGCCTTCATCGGAGATGTTATTCTTACGCTTCCGCTCGTGCAGGTGCTCAAGGAGTTTTTCGCATTTTCAAAGATTGATGTAGTGGTTGTGCCACGTTCAGCGGAGTTGTTGTCGAATCACCCCGCAATCGCAGAAACGATCGTGTACGACAAACGCGGAATGGATGCTGGGCTGAAGGGATTCTGGAGGCTGCTTCAGGTGATTCGAAAAAGGAAATACGATCTCGCGCTTCTTCCGCATCGCTCGATGAGAAGCGGACTGCTCGTATTCCTCACAGGTGTTCCCTTACGAATAGGCTTCTCGAAAAGCATGGCTCGTTTGTTCTATTCGAAATCAGTGAAGTATCAGAAAGATCTCCATGAAATCGAGCGGAACCTTTCACTGCTGGACGGTATAGGAATTGAGCATCATCAAAAGGTCCTTCCTAATCTTTACCCCTCCGAACAGGAGAGAAAATAGGTTGATCGGCTTCTCGCGGATCTAGGTTTAAGCGATGCTCATAATCTCATTGCCATTGCCCCTGGTACGGTCTGGAATACCAAACGATGGCTTAAAGAAGGGTTCGCGACTCTCATCAAGCAGCTTTCGGAAAACGGATGGAGGAGTATCCTTGTAGGGGGGAAAGAAGATGAGACTTTGTGCAAC
>JANONN010000260.1:0-2505 GCA_031420835.1 Ignavibacteriales bacterium
TGAATGTGAGGCAAGAACAAATCTCTGTTCTTTAGATTGAGAAGGCTTGCTAATGAAACCGGCTTGTAACTCACAATATGTCTCCTTTGATAATACTTGCTGTTGCAAAATTGCAACTAACTACTGCATCAATGCACCTCAAAGGTTCGTCTATCATGCCAACTGGAGTGGATAGGCGAACCAAAGGTGCGTTTTTCTCGTTTTTGGACTTCGGTTTCCTGTCGGCCGCTAATTGTAATATTGTCCAACGGACTGATGTGCGGAGGAGTGCATCGAAGTTACAGCTTGATGACCTGGTGCTTAAACTTGTCGATCACAAGTTCCGACTTCAGCCATCGTAAGAACTCCAGCCCATATTTGTTCAAGAAGTACAGAACATTCAGCGACCGTTCCTGGAACGTATCTTCGGGATAAAGGTGCAGCGCAGCTTTGTCTATTTGACGAAGAAACACTTCACTTCTCCTTGCCTCCGCAGTTACGGTTCGTTCTTTGAGAGCGTCAATCTGGTAGGCGATTTTCTTGACTGTGTTGTCGAGAGAACCGAGAAGGGTAGGATCAATCATCTCTAATTCCGGTTTCAAGTGTTGTAACGTCTCGTGAATCGCAACCGATGTGCCCCCAAAAAGCTCTTCGATATTCGTCTCCCCCAAAGATTCTGCCACCTTCCGCTTGGTCAATTCCACATCTTGAAAGAAGTCGCTCACCTGCAGTTTGAATCGCTCGAGCACTTTGTCAACTTTCTCTTCAACGATTGTCACACTCGCGCGAGGATAGATCAGTGGTTGAGGGATGCCAAGCTCATCATAGAGCGGCTTGAGTTGGGCAAAGTACGCAACTTCTGATGGGCCGGCGACATACGCGACCGTTGGAAGCAACCAGTCTTGACACAATGGCCGAAGAACGACGTTTGGGCTTAACATCTCTGGGGAATCAACGGCGATACGTTCTATTTCTTCTCGTGGAATATGGCGCCGCGTCCCCTTCAATGAATAGCCCCCGTCGGCATGTGGCTCAATCAAATGCCGCCCATTGTTATGGAACAGAAAAAGGTTGACGGCTTTCGGCTTGATTTGAGCGTGATAGTTCTGTTCAAGCTGGGCACTCTGATCAATCACAAGTTGACACAGTTTCGGAGTCGTCTGAAGCTCACGTTGAAAAATGGGAGTTAGGAGTTTTTTCAGTTCAGCATCATGGGGATCAATAAAAATAAGCCCTGAGTCTTCCAGCAAATCGTTCATCAGATGCACGAAGGCACGATTGAAGGTCATTCCCGGTTGATACGCTGTCCGGAACAACTGAAGAACTTTTGGCTTGAACTCACTTTCAGAGATCAAATCCTGCAGGGCGGTGAAAAACTGTTCGATCGAATCTGTGAATTCCAAGATCCCGACCGCACCGATATTCTTTTCCTGAGCCTGTTCTGTTAGACGATAATCCAACTTCACAAGATCGTTTGATTTGCTGATGAGGCGAATAGAGCTCACCTCCTCGTAATCATGATCCTCTCCTTCGAGCCAAAAGATCGGCACAAACTGATAATCGGGAAATCGAATGTTCAAATCTTCAACTAACTTTATCGCAGTCAACGTTTTGTAGATAGTGTAAAGTGGGCCGGTAAACAAGCCGACTTGTTGACCCGTTACGACAGCGAGGGTGTTGTCATTGTGGAGAAGGTCAATGTTGGCGAGGGTCTTGATTCCACAGTGGAAGTTTCGATTCTGGAGCGAAAGAATGTTCGCCACAGCGGACCGATTACGCTGCGCGGAAACGACACGGCTGATTGTTTTCTTCCAATCAGAATCGCTCCGAAAGTCGCCGGAATAGAAGCGCTGAACTCTGCTGAAATCGGTAAGATAGTCGGCAAAGAGCGAGGGGAATCCGGAATCTCCCGACGGGAGGTCTCGATAGCTGATAAATGGCATAGGATCCAATGAGTTGATGGAAGACGGTGGGAATATACCACTTAAGGGGAGGATGTGCAAGGAATGTGTCGGACAATCCAACACTTGCTCGGCTTTGCTCGTGCGAGATGTGAATAGAGTCGTACAAGTGCAAGCATTTTTTTCGAACTTTCTTGACAAGCGAAGCATCCTTTTGTATATTCAACACCAGCTCTTACATAGTAACTAAAATCACCAGTTCACGAATGCCCGAAATCACAACGACGCAACAAAAAACCCTACCAACTGTTTCTCCGGCTCCGAAGAAGAAAAAGAAGTCCCCGCTCATAGCTATCGTTCATCCCGAAGGGTGTACCGGTTGTGAAGTATGTATCGAATTCTGCCCAGTGGATTGCCTTTACAAAGTGCCCGGGCCTGAGAACCCGGATGAACACGGGTTTGTGAGCATGAATGGGATTGTGATCGTTGATGAGGAGGTTTGTATCGGATGCAAACTGTGCGCGAAGTATTGCCCGTGGGACACGATTGACATGGTAAAGCGAGTAGAGGAGATCGGGATTGCGGCGTAATCTCAAACGCAAACCTGTTTCGAGTTCATTGAATC
>JANONN010000261.1:0-2172 GCA_031420835.1 Ignavibacteriales bacterium
ATAGCCACGAGCTTCAGCTCGTGGAAACAAATGCAAGAAACAAATGTGGGTTTTAACCCATAGTTTTGCACGAATGGGCTAAAGCCCAATAAGATTTGGCTAATCTTGTCCACGACCTGAAGGTTGTGGCTACCCAAAACAGTTTTTCAACAACCTGTTAGAAGGATTCAAACGATGGAACGATCAAGACAATCGGAGTGGAATGTTTCCACTCCGATTGTTGTTTTGAGAAGTGGACAAGGATAACAGAGCATGGAGAAGCGGACTTTTGACCCTATTTGGATCGAGCACGGCTACGGCACGAGATTCCAGGGCTTTCAGAACCTCATGCGCCGGAGAATCCGCGATGTGCTGCTCGTTTCCAGCCTTTACGATTTGTATCTGTTTGAAGAGGATGGGCGACTCTACGAGTTGATCCGAAACGAGTACCAGGGGCTTCATCTCAGCCATTCTCCTGAGTTGACGCGGGTGTCAAGTGGGGAAGAGGCCATTGCGCTGGCGCAGGAAGAAAAGCGTTTCGATCTCATCATCACAACGCTTCACATTGAGGATATGACGGCAATGCGCCTCGCAAAGATGGTGAGAGACTCCGGTCTTAATATCCCCATTGTCCTTCTCGCCTATGACAACAAGGAACTAAAAGACCTTTTGACGTACCAGGATACGTCCGTCTTCGACCGCATCTTCATCTGGCAGGGTGACTTCCGACTCATCATCGGCATCATCAAACATCTTGAAGACAAGATGAATGTGGAGCATGACACGCGCGTTGTCGGTGTGCAGTCCATCATCGTTATTGAAGACAATATCCGCTACTATTCCTCATTCCTGCCGATCATCTACACAGAAATTCTAAACCAATCACAGCGGCTGATCTCCGAAGGAATCAACCTCTCCCACAAGTATCTTCGCATGCGTGCGCGTCCGAAGATTCTTCTCTGCACAACGTACGATGAGGCGTGGGAGTACTTCCAGCGGTATGAGGAGCACATTCTTGGAGTCATCTCGGATATTGATTTTCTCCGTCATGGTTGGCCTGATCCGCGTGCGGGGTTGGCATTTGCTCGTGAAGTCAAGTCGCGTCATCAAGATATTCCCGTTCTTCTTCAATCGACAACTCCCGACCATGAAACCGAAGCGAAGACGCTTGGAGTCTCATTCCTTCTGAAGGATTCTCCGACTCTTCTGTTGGAGCTTCGCCAGTTCATGACGCACAATTTTAGCTTCGGCGATTTCGTTTTCCGCACAACCGATGGCCGCGATGTGGGACGAGCATCAGATCTGAAGTCGCTTGAAGAGCAACTGCGCATTGCGCCTGAAGAGAGCATCCGCTACCACGCGGAACGGAATCATTTCTCTAACTGGCTCAAGGCTCGAACCGAATTTTCGTTAGCGCATAAGCTTCGTCCCAGAAAAGTTTCAGACTACCCTTCTGTTGCCGCGCTTCGTGAAGACCTGATCTCTTCGCTCCGTGAGTACCGTGAGCTTCGACAACGCGGACTTATTGCAGATTTTTCGAAAGAGACCTTCGATCCGTCGAGCAGTTTTGCCCGCATAGCCGGCGGCTCTCTTGGCGGTAAGGCACGTGGCCTAGGGTTCGTGAATATCTTGATCAACAATTACAATGTGAGCGATCGGTTTGAAGGGATTCAGATTTCGGTTCCTTCGGCTGTCGTGCTGGGCACCGATGTGTTCGATCAATTCATGGAGGAAAACAATCTCACGAGCTTTGCTCTGAGCACTAATGACGACGTGGAGATCACGAAGAGGTTCCTGGAAGCTCGGAAATTCCCCGAGAACATACTTGGCGAGTTGGCGGCGCTCCTGGACTTGATCCGAGAACCGCTTGCGGTGCGCTCGTCGAGTTTGCTGGAAGACTCGCAGTACCATCCGTTCGCCGGAGTGTACGAAACATACATGATCCCGAACAACGACCCCGACCCGTTCCGGCGTCTGGGCGAGCTTGTCAACACGATCAAACGTGTGTATGCATCAACGTTCTATCAGAGTGCAAAGGATTATATCAAAGTAACATCGTACAGGCTTGAAGAAGAAAAGATGGCCGTTATCATCCAAAAGATGGTTGGCCAGCAACACTCAACGCGGTTCTATCCCGATTTCTCCGGCGTTGCAAAATCGCATAACTTCTATCCCATCAGTCCACAAAAACCT
>JANONN010000262.1:0-6304 GCA_031420835.1 Ignavibacteriales bacterium
GGTATTCAATCTATGAAAATCTTCTTCCGACTCTTCAAGTATTTCTTTGTCTACAAGTGGCGGATCATGGCCGGGTTGTTCTCTGTTGCCATGATGAGCCTCTCGGACACAATCTCTGCCTTCGCTGTCGCTCGGTTCTTCGATTCCCTCCAGCGAATGGGAGACCTGGTGCGGCAGGGGAAGGAGATCTTCGTCGAAATTCCAGTTGAGTTCTTCGGTTATTCCTTCTACAACATTTCGGTTCGCGGCTATGATGAAAGTTTTCGCTTCATCTTGTTGTTTGCTCTCTTGCTGGTCGGCATTATCCTTGTTAAGGTTGTGTTCATGTACTCACGCGAGTACATCATGGCTTCCATTCAGCAGAAGATTTTGATGCGTTTCAGGACGGATCTCTTTGACTCTGTCCTGGCGTTTCCGGTTCGATTCTTCGATGGGCAAAAGACGGGAAGGATCATGTCCCGAATCACCAACGACGTGAATGCCCTCGAGCAATCGTTGTACTCTATGGTCGAGATTTCTCAGAACATTGTCTACATGATAATCTTTGCGACAGCTCTGTTCTACACGAATTGGCAATTGACCCTCTTCACGATTGTCGTCTTTGCCATATCTGGGACGATTTCTCGACGTTTTGGGGACCGCATTCGATCGTTTAGTAAGGAGTTCACGAGCACACTTGCGGATATTTCAGCTTTTCTTCAGGAGAAGATAAGCGGGATCCGCATCATCAAATCGTTTACTCGCGAAGAGCATGAACGGAAATCCTTCCGCCAGAAAGTCGAAGCGAATTACCATTATTCGATGAAGATTGCAAGGACTATTGCGTTACTGGTGCCCACGAACGAAGTATTTAATACAACAGTGACGGCGCTAATGGTGATCTTCACTGCATACTTTTTTGTAACAGGATCCATGACGATTGAAATGATGATCCGTTTCCTCATTCTGATGACATTCCTAGCCAAACCGGTCAAGGCTCTCGGCGAAGGAGTGGCACGAATGCAAAAGACCCTGGTTTCGGCGGGTCTAATTTTTGAGATGCTTGACGGCGAACGAGAAGAGTCATCGCGTCCGCGCGGCGCATCGTTCATCAAGCGGGGTGACGTGGAATTCCGAGATGTTATCTTCTCATACAACAAGGAAGTCGATGCGCTGCGAGGAATCAGCTTTCGGGCATCCGCGGGAGAAAAAGTCGCCTTAGTCGGGCCAAGCGGGAGCGGGAAAACGACCCTTATCAACCTTATCCCTCGATTCTATGAACCGACAACGGGGGGAATTCTCATTGACGGAATTGATACGAAGACGATTCCGTTAGGGGATTTGCGATCCCAGATTGCAATCGTGCCGCAGGAGGTCATGCTTTTCGCTGGGACAATTCGAGACAACATACGGTATGGCCGCCTGGAAGCCAGAGATGAGGAGATTATCGAGGCCGCGAAAGCCGCAAACGCAGATGATTTTGTTCAAAGGTTGGATCTTGGATATGGGACCGAAGTTGGGGAAAGGGGAATGCAGCTTTCTGGCGGGCAGAGACAGCGGATTGCTATCGCGCGGGCCCTTCTTCGCAACCCGCGAATTCTCCTCCTTGATGAAGCAACGTCAGCGCTCGACAGTGAATCGGAACTTATGGTGAAAGAGGCGCTTGAACGACTCATGCACGGTCGCACTTCGTTTATCATAGCTCATCGCTTATCAACTGTGTACCGATGTGACAGAATACTCGTACTTGATAACGGCAGGTTGGTAGAAGAAGGTACACACGAAGAGCTAGTACAGAAAGAGACAGGTCTCTATCGCAGACTCTATTCGCTTCAGTTCCTTGAGGAATCAGGATAGTTGCATGTCTTCTCATCCCACGCTTCTCAAGAATTTCGAAATTGCGTTTAGGAGGTTCCTGCTTCGATTTCTTGCGACCCTCGGACGACGTGGAACACGCATTCCAAGCGACATCTCGTACAATTCCTGTAAGTTTCTGTTTGTTCGCCAAGACCGGATTGGCGACGTGCTGATTCTGACGCCTCTGCTTTCACTCCTCAAGCGCCAATACCCAGAGTGCACAATTGACGTTCTGCTGAGCGACAAGAACCACTTTGTGCTGGCACATAGTCCCCACGTTCGGACAAGGTGGGTCTATCGCAAACGAGTACTCTCGTCTCTGAAGTTATTACGGGATATCCGAATGGAGAAATACGATTTCCTTATTGATCCAATGGATAATCCATCAACGACGTCGACGGTCATAAGTTTGCTCTCTGGGGCACAATGGAGAGTAGGGCTCTCAAAAGAAAACTCATATGCATATGATATCGTTGTTCCACGTCTTTCACGACAGGACACACACATTGTTGACCGAATGGCCGAGCTTCTGCGCGTCTTCAACATTGAACCATCAGAACACACTCTGAAAGTCGAATACTCAGTTTCTTCTTCATCAGAGCGCTTTGCGTCCGAGGCGTTTCATACGCTTCAGCTTGATGGAAAAGTGGTTGTGGGAATCAACATCTCTGCGGGACACGATACGAGATTTTGGGGGATTGAGAAGTTCCGAGATCTGATCCGACTGATGGGCTCTGCACACGCCGATCATCGTCAGCTAATTCTCTACAAACCATCCGACAAGCCTCGTGCAGAACGGATAGCCGAAGGTTTTCCTCATGTCGTTCTTTCCCCGCCGACAGCGTCGTTCGATGAATTTGCCGCCCTCGTTGGGCGACTTCATTTCTTGGTTACACCGGATACGTCTGCGGTCCATCTGGCAGCAGCATTCCAAATCCCTTCTGTGGTTCTCTACGTTCAATCGAACAAAGAGCTAAACATCTGGCGACCATACGGTTCTCTTTGCGAGGCATTGATTGCTGATGTCGATGATCTTGGGGTCATTTCCCCCCACCAAGTGTTCGAGGCGTGGCTACGTCTCCGCTCAACAGTGATGTTCTCTCAGACCGACTCGAATGTTTCTCGCGCCTCATGAAAGTTCTAATAAAACAGCTCGAGTGGTTTCTTCGACATTTCTTGGTGTATCCAGTCCTCAGGTTATTGTTTCGAAATCCGGCGCACGAAGGGACGATAGATCTACGAACAGTGAGAAGGGTTCTTTTCCTTCGGTATGACCGAATCGGTGACATGATTGTGACGACACCGCTCTTCCGCAAGTTGAAGAAGTCTCAGCCGGAAATCGAGATCGGTGTCTTTGCTAGTCCCTCAAACGCTGAGATCATTCGGTTTAATCCTCACATTGACCATGTCCATATTCTTCACAGGAATTGGTGGAAGCTCGGTAGGGATATTCTTGAAGCACGTCGCCTAGGATATGATGTGGTTCTCAATCTTGTATTCAACAGAACGACCACTGGAGCATTGCTCGCTAACGTGATATCGCCCGACGGCATCAAGGTGGGGCAGGGAAATGAGAAGTATCGATTCTACTTCAATAAGCTTCTTTCCCTCCGGCGGGCAACGGTGCCTATGGTGGCTATTCTGGCAGACTATTTCCAGCAGGTATTCGGTGTGGGAATGACGGAAGAAGAGATGAGATATCAAATTGTTGTCGATTCCACTTCACAAGATAGGGTAGAGGCTTTCCTTGAACGGCGCGGGCTGGATGAGGTAGAGCGAGGCACCTTTGTGGTGGCGAATCTCTCCGCAAAGGAATCGTACCGACAGATGACACATGATCAGGCCGTGACGATAGCACGGGTGTTGTCGAGCGAGTTGAACTTCAAAACAGTTGTCATCTGTTCACCCGAACATCGCAGCTTCCGTCGACGTGTACTCGATGAGTGCAATGACGACAGGATCATCCCCTTCCCGGAAGAAGGAGTTGCATCGCTTCTCGAGATAGCCCATCTCATTCAACGCTCTCTGTTCGTTGTAACTCCTGACACAGCGATTGTTCATTTTGCATCGGCAACGCAAACACCGGTACTCGGACTCTTTGTCCATGCGCATGAAGATGAATGGCTTCCGTTCCGGGTTCAATCCGCTGTCGTTCGACCTGCCGTGAAGATGCCTATTTCAGCTATCCCAACTGAGACAATCCGGACGGCAATATATTCGTTTGTGGATAGTCTGAAACAGAGTGCCCAATGAACTGCGTGAATGCGAGCATCCTAAATCATAAGGTTTCATGAACCCGCGGTCAAACAGTTCAACTGCGAATCTGGACAGACTTATCTGGTGGGGTATCCTCCTTTTCCTTGTCTCTAACATTTTCTCGACCGCCATTGTTCAAATAACTGTCATCCTTCTTGGACTTCTCTGGGTGACGAAGCTCGCGAAGACCCGCGGCGTCAAGTTTGTGCGGACACCGTTCGATATTCCATATTTGCTGTTCATAGCGGCTCGGCTTATTTCGATTCCGTTCTCGGTGAATCTTGGTGCTAGTCTTGAAAGCCTGAACAAGGAAATTATCTTCTATGTTATCTTCTTTGTTATCACGCAGCATTTCCCTATTGACGATAAACAGAAAACGCGGACAGCCATATGGATCATTGTCGGCTGCGCAGTCCTTGCTGCAACAATCGGAACGACAAAGTTTATTTTTCAACTGAGCGAACGCGCCGAATCCACAGTCTCCGGCCCTGCGACGCTCGGTATGTATTTGTCGGTCGTGCTCTGTGTAATCTTGGTGCTTGGCAAAAATAAGGATTACTTCCCGAATCGTTTGGTGTGGCTTGCCATCTCTTTCGTGATTATGATTGGGATTGTTTGCACGCTCAATCGAGTACATTGGGTTATCATGTTTCTCATTGTGTTAACAATAGGTGTGATTCGTGAGCGTAGGCTCTTGCTTGCAATGTGTGGGGCTCTTATCATCGGTGGGACGCTCTTGCCTGCTGTGACAGAGCGAGTGGCGCGATCGTTTCAAGGGCTACAAATGTTCACGACAGGAAGAGATGTGATTTGGAGTGGAGCATGGACGATTATCGGAGAACGTCCACTAGTGGGCTTTGGCCCGAGAACGTTTCATACCATCTTCCCATTCTTTGACAAAGTACCCGACAAGCAAGTGGGAAGTTGGCATAACGATTATCTTCAGATGTACATGGAAAGTGGTATGCTTGGCCTTCTATCGTTCCTAGGGCTCATGGTTGCAGTGTTCTGGTACGGATGGACAGCACGATTGCGACTTAAGAGTGCTCTGTTCTACCACGATCTTACAACGGGGATACTGCTTGCAATGGCGGTCTTCTACCTGACGGGGTTGGTTGGTGGATTTGTTCTTGATCCACTCTCATCGCTGCTCTATCGGTTCTTTCTGGGGCTTCTCGGATTAACGGCTGCCGTTGGTGGATTAAAGCAGAACGAAGTCACGACTGATCATCCTGCGACTTCCTGAAGCAGAGACTCAAGCTGAAGGATGTTCGTCTCGAAATAGAAGTGATCCACGACTCTTCTTCGTGCTGCCACCGACATTTCGTTCCTCACATTGTCATTGTTCAAAAGTTCTTCAATCTTCGCTGCCAAGTCGCCAGGGTCTGCCACTTTCACAAGGAGTCCTGACCGGCCCTCTTCAATAATCTCCGGAACTCCACCCGCGTTTGTCCCAATGACTGGCTTCCCCATCGCCATTGCCTCCAACGCAACATAGCCAAAAGTCTCACTCAGGCTAGGAAGAACAAGAATATCAATTCCGGCAAGAAGTTTAGGGACCTCTGTTGTAAAGGGAAGGAACTGCACAGCTTCCTTGATCTGAAGCGAGTCAGCAAGATTCACCAAGAACTGCTTATTTCCCGGCTCGCCCCGCGTCTCTTCTCCAACAAGAACAATGTGGACGTCTGGATGTGACTTCAGAACATGAGGTGTTGCCCGGAGGAGGTACTCCTGCCCCTTCTGTTTATCGAACCGCCCGACAACTGCAAGAATAGTCTTCGCTTTCGGTATTCCGAAATGAGTTCTCGACGCTTCTTTCGAGTGGAGTATAGGATCAAACACCTTCAAGTCAACCCCAAACGGGATAACCCTGATCTTCTCTCGTGGCACCCTGGTTTTGTGAATGACGGCCTCTTTCATTCGTTGCGTGAGACAAATCCAGAGTGCAAGATTGCCATAAGCCCAGCGATGAAACCAATCCTTCTTGTCCAGCCCGAACTGCATTTGCTGGAAGAAGACGAGCTTGCCTGCTCCTTTAGTGCTTATACTGATGATACCAGGGCTGGGTTTTCTTCCAGAAGCCGAACGACCCCGTTGAGGGAAAAACCTGCGTGCGCCTGATCTGGAAGGGATCCCGGTAGAACACCGCAGGCCCGCTATCCGACGCGACAGCGTAGGAGTATCCCTCTTGTGCAACGATCTCCTTGACGCG
>JANONN010000263.1:0-8391 GCA_031420835.1 Ignavibacteriales bacterium
GGTCCGCGCATCCTTTTCGGCATCTCCCGAAACAACATTAGACTTCGCGAGAAAAGCATTGAAAAACGTTTCGATATCGTCCAAGTCGTCTTCAAGGAGATCAATTGTCTTGAAACACTTTTGCGCAAACTCTCCGCCTGCCTGAGAATAGTAGAATCGCCATTTGCGTCCATCAGTAATGATGGAGAACATAGCAGTTAGATTTCTGTTGTAATCCCGAAGCTGCTGCTCTATCTTTGGCAAATCCGAGTCAATTTTGCCAACAGCCTTTATCTCGAAAAACACGGAAGGCATATTTGAGTTTAGGAAGAGCGCAAGATCGACACGCGATCTGTCTTCGCTTGGGGTGGCGTAATCTTCTGGGTTGACTTCGCGCGGATTCCAGATGTCCCAACCCAGATGCTCGAGTATGCGGGTGACCAAAGATAGGCGGACGTGCTCCTCGTTCTGGTAAGCGCCATGGGTCAACTTGGTGTTGATGTCTGTAAGTATGTCTTTCATTTGAATTGTTCAATAGTTAGGCGTGCTGGCGCCTAACTACTCGCTAACTGAATGCCCTTTCGATCCCACCTTACCACCTCCGCCTAAGGCGGACAAGTACTCCACTTCCTTCTGGTTCAATTTGCGCCATTCGCCGCGTTTGAGACCGCTTGCTGTGAGTCCCGCAAACGCGAGACGCTCGAGTTGGCTCACCTCATACTCCAACGCTTCGAAGATTCTCCGCACTTCACGGTTCTTTCCTTCGTGGAGCGCGACGAGCAGCTTTCTCCGTTTCTAAGAATGTTATTGATGTTCGCGCCCAAATCCAATAGGTCGGCGTTTCCGTACGGGCAACTGTGGTGGTTCCATGAGTTTTCTTAATTCTGCCAGTACATACACAATTGCCTGTTCGTGCGTATCGAGGCGCTGCGTGAGCTTCTTTTCCAGTTCCTGTAATTTCTCCGTTAAGGCTCTGTTTGTTGCCATTGCCTGTCGCATCTTGATGAAGGCGCGCACGACAAAAATACTCATTTCCACTGCCCTACGACTATTCAGAATATTGGCAGCCATCACTGCACCATGTTCCGTAAAGGCGTAGGGGAGAGTTCGCCTCCCGCCGCGACCTTTTCTTGACATCGCAATTTGCGATGTCAAAGCTACATGTTCTTCCTGGGTTAATTGCAACAGGAAGTCCTCAGGAAAACGCTCCCGATTCCGTTTCACCGCTTCATTGAGTCGAAAGGTCGGAATTCCATAGATCCTAGCTATATCGGTGTCCAGTATCACTCGCTCGTCACGGAGCGTGTGAATGACCGAGTCGATGTGAACCGATGGTAAGAGTCCCTTCCGTTTTCGTTTCATTGAACGCCCTTTGTGGTTTCACTCGGCATACTCAAGGCGGCGGTTGCAACTACTCGCCCCCTGAATGCCCTTTCTTCGATCCAACCTTACCACTAAGCCCCTTCAAGTACTCCACTTCTTTCTGGTTCAATTTTCGCCATTCGCCACGTTTGAGACCGCTTGCTGTGAGTCCTGCAAACGCGAGACGCTCGAGCTGGCTCACTTCATAATCCAATGCTTCGAAGATTCTCCGTACTTCTCGGTTCTTTCCTTCATGGAGTGAGATGAATAACTTCCGTCGCTTCTCTTTCGGAATCACTTCCACTGCCAGTACTTTCACAACACCATCTTCTAACTTGATCCCCTTTTTGATCTTTGCAATGTCTCCGTCCTCAATGGGACGATCCAAGACGACCCGATAAACGCGCTCGATCTCGTAGCGTGGATGTGTGAGGGCGAGCGCAAGCTCCCCATCGTTGGTGAGTAGTAGAACACCGGTTGTGTTTCGGTCGAGTCGTCCAACGGGGTAGATCCGTTGTTTCACTCGAACATAGCTGAGAACTGTCGTTCGGCCCCGCTCATCTTTCACTGTTGTGATACAATCCTTCGGCTTATTGAAAAGGAGATACACCTTCTTCTCTTCCATCCCAACTTGTTGGCCGTGAACCGTCACGCGGTCGCTACGCGGGTCAACCTTTGTGCCAAGCTCATGGATGGGACGATCATTTACTTTCACCGCCCCGGAGCGAATCAACTCATCATTACTGCGTCGTGATCCAATGCCGGCAAGGGCAAGGAACTTGTTTAGGCGAACAGTTTCTTGATGAAGATCTGAATTTTTTCTTTCCACATTTGCCATCGGGTTGGTTCTGCGGTTCCTTGCGTTTCTTCAGTAGTTGAATCGATTGGAGCGAGAGCCTCTTTTTGGGCCGACGGTGGCAGCTCGATTGCTGTCCTTGCTGTTTCTATCGGTTCAGCCTCTTCTGCCCTCGGCGTTTCGGGAATGTCTGGTATTGGGGGATTAATCGTTGGTTCTTCCCTTATTTCTGCGACTTCTGGAATGAGGGTCCCCCTGCCTATATCAAAAGGAGTATAGTTTGATTCTACCACTTCGTTAGATTTTACTCTTTCGTTCGATTCTACTGCCTCACTTGGCTCGAACGAGTCAACCGGCTCCTCCACCATCTCAGAAATAGGCTCTGCAAGAGGAGTGTTCTCGACTGTTTCTGTCCGCTCGAACTCAAGCGGCTTTTGGAAATCGTCCACAGGCGCCGGCTTCTGTTTTCTTACTTTGATCTCACCCGAACGGCGGTGCGGAATAATTTGCACCAGCTCATCAAGCTCAGGCTTCTTCTTCGGAATATGAGGCAATCTCGATTTGAAATCTTCCTCTTCCTGCTTCGTCTTCTCAGCGCCGGCCTGAGCCTCCAACATCCGCCTCTCTGTCTCGAACTGACTCTCGCCAAGGATCTCCTCGATCTCTCTCGGTCGCGGAAGGTCCGTCACGTCGTTCAATCCGAAGTGTTTCAGAAACTCTTTCGTCGTTCCGTACAACAATGGCCGCCCAACCGTTTCGGCGCGACCGACGACGGTCACGAGTTCTTTTTCGAGTAGCGTCTTCAGAACGTAGTCACAGTTCACGCCACGAATCGCCTCGATCTCCGGTTTGTTGATCGGCTGCTTGTACGCGATGATCGCCAGCGTTTCGAGAGACGACTGCGAGAGCTTGCGTCGGGATTGCTCTCGATACAGTTTCCCCAACCAACCTGCGTACTCCGGAAGTGTTGCAAATTGATAACCCCCCGCAATTTGAATGATCCGATACGCTTTGCCTGTCTCTTGGAATTCTAGATTCAACTCTGCAACAATACCCTGGATCTCTTCGGACTCAATCGAACGTGGCTCTCCTTCGATCCCCTGGTTGTCGTAGATCGCTTTGATCTCCTTCACGGACAACGGCTCATCAGCGGCGAAGATGAGCGCTTCGACGAGACTCTTCGCTGACGATGGGATGGTCAGGACTTTTTGTTCAGTGGTTTGTTGGTCTTCCATGCCTTACCTCACGTTTCTCATGATGGAAAGGTCGGCAAACGGATCGGGCTGCCGAACAATGATTTTCTTAGCGCGAATCAATTCGAGCAACGCAAGAAACGTCACAATGACTCTGATCTTGTCCGCCATTTCCTGAATCAGTTCCAGAAACGTCGCCTCTGATCGCCGAGCGAAAAAGTCCAAGATGTAGTCAATCTGCTCGTCAATCGTCACGTTGACCCGGGCGATCTCGTGGACGAACTTCTTCGGCATACGATCAATGGCGAACTTGAACGATGCGAGCAGATCGAACAACGACACATCACGCAAGAGATTCTCCTCATGCTCATCATCGGTCTCCGCTGGGTCGGCCTCAAAGTATCCCCGGTCGAAGACTTTGAACTGTTCATCTTCCCGCTTGGACATTCCTACTGCGACCTCTTTGAAACGCTTGTACTCTATCAATCGTTTCACGAGGTTCGCCCTTGGATCCTCTTCTTCTGCCTCGCCTGGCTCGGGCGGCAACAACATCTTCACCTTGACTTGCATCAGCTCTGCAGCCATCACAATGAACTCGCCCGCAATCTCAAGATCAAGCTCCTCGATGTATTCAAGGTAACCCATGAACTCTTTTGTGATGCGTGAAATCGGAATGTCGTAGATATCCAGCTCATCTCTTTTGATGAAGAAGAGCAGGAGGTCTAACGGGCCTTCGAAGTCATGGAGTTTGATGGTATACATGGGTCAAGGAAAAATTGAAAAGTAAAAAAGGAATCGAAGCTGTTTTTCATTTGTCATTCCGCATTCCGCATTCTGCATTCCGCATTCCAAACTACCCCATTCCCATCGCCGAATGAACCTCAGCCATAGTTTGTTTTGCAACTGTATGGGCACGCTTCTCACCTTCAACCAAAATCTCTTTTGCTTCGCCCAAATGCGATTCATAATAGACGCGTTTCTCTCTCAAGGGAGCTAAAGCCACGTCGATATGGCGGGCGCAGTTCATTTTGCAATCAACGCATCCAAGCGCGCCGCTTTCACATCCGGCTCGAATCTCCGGCACTTCGCTCGCATTAAACTTCTGATGATACGAAAAGACAAGGCAAATATCGGGTCGGCCCGGATCTCCTTTCCGAATCTTCTGCGGATCGGTGACGGCGCTCCGCATCTTTCGTGCGATCTCGTCCGGTGAATCGGACAAGAGAATAGTATTCCCCACTGACTTGCTCATTCGCCTTCCATCAAGTCCGGTGAGGCGGGCAAATTTCGTCAGTTTTCCTTCTGGCTCCGGAAAAATCGGCTTGGCTGGCGAGTATTGTGCGTTGAAGCGACGGGCGATTTCCCGCGTAATCTCTATATGCGGTAGTTGATCTTCACCTACTGGAACGACCTCCCCCTTGTAAAGCAGGATATCCGCCGCCTGAAGGACAGGATACCCGAGATGTCCGTATGCTACATTCTCCATTGCCAAGTCTCGAACCAGTTCCTTCAGCGTTGGATTTCGCTCCAATCTCGCGGTTGTTATGAGCATGGAAAAGATCAGATGTAGCTCCGCGTGCTCCTTGATCTGCGACTGACGGAACATGGGACTTTCTTTTGGGTCAATGCCCGCAGCCAGCCAATCAATGAGCATGTCAATCGTGTTCTGATAGATCTCCGATGTATCTGGATTTGTTGTGAGCGCGTGGTAGTCGGCGATGAGATGATAGTTTTGATATTCCTTCTGAAGCGAAACCCAGTTTTCGAGTGCGCCAACGAGATGGCCAAGATGCAGCTTGCCGGTCGGGCGCATCCCGCTGAGAATGACTTTTTTCGGAGAACTCAACTGATCGAAAACTCCTTTTCAGATCTAATTCATGAAGAGATACGGTTTCCATCGCTCGTCCATATCTCCAACAAAATCCCTCAAGAACATAACGTGGTTCGGACGGATCGGCTTCCGAATCAGCGGCATTTGTGACTCTGCCGGACTTCTATCCCCCTTCTTGTTGTTGCACCGAACGCACGCACAAACAAGATTCTCCCATGAGTCTTCTCCACCTCGCGCCCGCGGGGTCACATGATCGACGGTCAAACCAACATCCGATCTGTTGCAGTACTGGCAGCGATGGCCGTCGCGACGGAGGATGTTTTTTCTCGAAAGCACGATTTTCTTGTAGGGGACGCGAACGTAGATAGAAAGGCGGACAATGCTCGGGAAGGGAATTGTGAGTGAAACGGAACGAAGGAATTTGCCGTTATAGGCTTCAATCAATTCAGCTTTTCCCAAATAGAGAAGAACTACTGCTTTCTTGACATGACACACGCTTAACGGCTCATAGTTGTGATTCAGAACGAGCACCTTCCGATTCATTTTGCCGTTTGAGCCATGTGGGTGAAATACTGCGCTGAAGTCTAAGCCACCTCCTTTGTGTTAGCAGTTATGCCTGAACCTTTGCTTTGAATGATACCCTTACTGACGCCAAAAATATAGTGGATTGCGGATCGAAAAGCAAGCATCGAGATCAAACCAAGTGGGGCGGCTATCCCGACAGGACTGAGACTTGCCATAACCGTAAAACAAGGATCGACCGTGGTGTGGCTGTGGTGACAGGCCGCTGCTCATTCGTGAGGACCTCTTGATCTTCCAAACCGAAGGAAAAGAGCGGGGATGACGATCATATTGAGCGCCGTTGAACTCAACAACCCGCCCAATATGACAATTGCCATTGGGGGCCTTAAAGAAAATGAAAATCGACGAACGGCTTCCTCTTTGAATTTGTCCTTCTCGCACAAAAAAATTTTGAACGCAGGAACGGTGACAATTTTATCCAAGGTTGGAATGCCTTTCACTGCCCATTTCACTTGTAGGGTCTACGTGGATGACCACGTTCCCAAGATGTGGGATCTGATGGAGAAGCTCGTGCTGTACTCTGGCAGCGGTCCTGTGACCTTCCCCAACAGACAGCGTTTCTGCAACACCGATACTCAGTTCAACATTGAGCTCGTGTCCGATCCAACGCGCTTTGACATCGTGCACACTCACAACACCACTCACGTGTTGCGTCGCGTGTTCGATCTCATCTAACAGAGGCGCGTCAACCGCATCCATCAGTCTTTTGAAGACATCCCTCCCGACGTGGAAAACAATGCCGAAGATCGTGATACTGATGCCGATGCCGATGATGGGATCCGCTTGGGGAAAGCCGAGCCAGACGCCGACTACTGCCACTAAAACGGCAAGAGACGTCAGCCCATCGATGCGTGAATGCTGTCCATCAGCAACAAGGGCGGTACTTCCAATCTCTTTACCTGTTTTGATCCGGTATTGAGCAACGAATTCATTCCCAAGAAAACCGATAATTGACGCAGCAAAGACCCATCCGATATTCTGTACCTCTTCTGCTCGGATAAGCTTTTGGATAGACTCATACCCGGCAAGGAGTGCACTGAAAGTGATGACAAAGACGATAATAATCCCCGCGATATCTTCCGACTTGCCGTAACCGTAGGTAAACGTACGGTTGGGCTTCCTTCTGCTCAAGCGAAAAGCGATCCAGAGCGGAATGCTTGTAAACGCATCGGCGAAGTTATGCAGGGTATCGGCAAGGAGCGCAGCGCTCCCCGACACCCATACGATCACAGCTTGGAAAAGAGCAGTGCCAAGTAAAACAAGTAAAGAGATTTTGAGCGTACGAATGCCGACTTCTGTCGAGAGCAAAGAAGGATCGACCGTGGTGTGGCTGTGGTGATGGCCGCTGCTCATTCGTGAGAACCTCTTGATCTTCCAAACCGAAGGAAAAGAGCGGGGATGACGATCATATTGAGCGCCGTTGAACTCAACAACCCGCCCAATATGACAATTGCCATTGGCGACTGGATTTCATTTCCCGGTTGATCGCCGGAAAGGGCAAGAGGGATGAGCGCAAGGCCTGCAGCTAATGCCGTCATGAGGACAGGACTAAGACGCTCCAACGACCCCTGACGAATGGCAGCCGTGAACTCTTTGCCTTCAGCGATGAGATACTGGTAATGCGAGATCATCAAGATGCCGTTTCGTGTCGCAATGCCAAAGAGCGTTATGAATCCAACCAGCGAGGCGACACTGATGATACCACTCGAGAAAAACACTGCAACGATTCCACCGATGAGCGCAAGAGGCAGGTTGACCATGATCAAGAGTGCAATCTTAAACGACCTGAACTCAAGGTAGAGAATCAGGTAAATGGCGAGGATGGCAGCAATGCTCAATAGTGAGATGATGCGTGTCGCTTCACGCTCGCTCTCGAACTGTCCGCCGTACTCGATGTAGAATCCTTCCGGCATACTGACGTTCCTTGTGAGATGGCCCCTGATGTCTTCGATAACACTTCGAAGGTCACGCCCGGCAACATTCGCCTGAACGACAATTTTTCGCTGAACGTTCTCACGGCTAATGGTATTAGGGCCTTTTTCCGAAGTGATAGATGCGAGTTCTGAAATCGGTATCTTCACACCAGCAGGAGTGTCAAACCGTGCCTGCTTGATCTTCTCGATGCTTCCACGATTGTTATCATTGAATCGTACCATCAGATCAAACGTCTGTTGACCTTCGAGCACTTGCGAGACGACTTCACCGTTGAACGCCACATCAATTGCTTCGGAGAAATCTGCTATGGTCATCCCGTACTTCGCCATTGTCAGACGGTTTGCCTTGATGCGTATCTGCGGCACGTCTACCTGCTGCTCAACTGCGAGGTCAACCACGCCAGTTACCTTCTCCATCTCTTTTCGCACTCGCTCAGCAACGGAGCGGAGTTTATACAAATCCGGACCGTATATCTTCACTGCAATGTTGGCGCGAGTGCCTGAGAGCATATGGTCGATACGATGACCGAGTGGCTGACCGAGAGTGATGTTCGTTCCGGGAACCACGCTTAACATTCGCCTGAGTTCTTCGAGCATTTTTTCCTTGGGCATTCCATCCAACTCAAACCGGGCATCAAGCTCTGCCGCATTCACCCCTTGCGCATGTTCATCAAGCTCTGCTCTCCCTGTGCGACGTGCAGTTGACTTAATGGC